>NZ_JAKLTU010000013.1:47500-63289 GCF_022570815.1 Synechococcus sp. PCC 6716 | reverse complement strand
TTCCGATCTTGTTTTTCGATTCGCCCCAACCTTAGCACAAACCCTGACTGCCTGATTAGCACTCAACCCAAACTGTTCTCGCAGGTCGTTATAGACCAACGACTGAATCGTTGTTTTGCTGGTTGTTTTGGGTTTGACGCGCTCATTGGCATAGTTGCAAGCAGCAGCAAACGCCTGAAGCAATGCCTCAATCTTGGCATTTTGTTCAGGTGTGGTTGCAAGTTTGCAAACTAGTGTCAGAGTTTGTTTCATCCTTTTATATTCTCACCCGTGACTATGAAAAACAAGCGTACTAAACCTGGCAATTTCGGGGGTATTGAACCCCTCTCAATTGCCGCTCCTGTCCCTCCCCGACCTGAAGGTGCGGGGCTTCTCGGAGGTTTTCTGTGATTTGGCATCAGGAGCAAAAAGATGGCACATCGCAAAAGCCTCATAGCGGTTGGCTGGACTGTTGCTACGTTTGTTGTGGCTTTATTTGCGGTGCCTGTGTACTATCAACCTACCCGCATCTGTGGGATGCCCTATGGCTTACTTGAGGTTTTTGGCAGTGTCCTTGTAGGCGCACTAGCAGTTTGTGGCTTTCTATACTGCCCTTTACGCCCCCTCTGGGCGAAAATTGTTACGTTTCTGCTGGCGGTTCTTGTCCTAGTTCAAGCGCTGCACCCAGTGCTTGGTTATGTGATCTGCCTGTCCCGAGCCTCTTGAGCGCAGTGGCAGTGAGTCGCCCCTTCAGAGGCGGTAAAATACATACATGAGAATTACGCTGATTTAGCTGATTTATAAGTAGCTAGCAGCAGCGTAAGCTCTGTCGGGAGGTCTGTCATGCTAGTGATCCTGACCCAAAATCATATTCTACCGTCACAGTCTGTTTGCCAGTCCTGTCTCCTTGCCGATCGCCATGGTCAACCTCGCTGGAAAGAAGGTCAATTGCGGTGCGGTGCCCCTGTGTATGGTTCCTCAGAGCGGGGGTGTCAGCAGTTTCGCTGTCAGATGGGATTTCATCTAGTTCAAGTGTCGGATTTGCCCGCTACCCTAGAACAAGACACCTAATCATTGTGAGGGCTACATTGTGACTTGGCGTGCCACAACAACGATCCCCGATCGCATCTTTGCTTGCTTGGCCTACCTCTTGCCCTTGTTTTACGTTATGCCGTTGGGGGGGTTCCTCTTTGAGATGTTTCCGCCGCTGCAAGCCTTATTTATCGTGGTGTTGCCTGTTGCCCTACTGTACTCCATTCCGTTTGCGGGGTTAATTGTATTTATGCTGCTGTACCTGCTGGTGGTTCGCAATTCCCGCATTAGTCTATTTATTCGCTACAACACGATGCAGGCACTGCTGATGGGGATTGCCCTGTTTATCGCGCAACTGGTGCTACAGCTTTTGACCCGCGTTGCCAGCTTTGAACTGCTGATGAAGGTATTGTTTAACTTTATTTTCATTGCAACAGTGGCAGGGGTTATCTTTGCCGTTGTCCAGTCTATTCGCGGCATTTATGCGGAAATTCCGACCCTCTCTGATGCGACAAAAAGTCAGGTTTTTTAGCGCTGAGGGTCGGTAGCAGCACATCCACAAGGCGCTCAGGGTACACCCCTAAGGTGGTCCACTGCTTGGCTGCTGCAAGTCCTGCTTGGGCATGCCACCATACGCCCCCAAGGGTTGAGTGCAGCAGCTCCTGTTGTGCCAAGAGACCACCAATGAGGCCAGTGAGGACATCGCCACTGCCGCCACGGGCAAGGGCAGGGGTACTGGCGGGATTGATCCACAGGTTGCCAGCAGGGGTGGCGATCGCGGTGCGTGCACCTTTGAGGACTACAAGACAATTGCTGTGAGCGGCTGCCGCTTGTACTTGCTCAAGGCGATCGCCCTCGGCACTTAGGTCGGGAAAGAGCCGCCGAAATTCCCCTAGGTGGGGGGTCAACACCAGCGGTGCGGCCAAAGGCCACGGGGAGAGGGCGGCTAAAATGTTCAAACCATCGGCATCCAGTACTGTGGGTATCCCCGCCGCTAACACCTGTTCGATAACGGTTGTGGCGGCAGTGGTTAAGCCCGGCCCACAGGCGATCGCCTGAACGCGTTGTAAATCTAAATCTGCTGGCAAGTGGGCGATCGCGCCTGTGTTGGTTTCTGGGCAGCCCACCACAATGGCATCGGGTACCCGCGCAAGCACCAAGGGTTTTAAGGAGTTGGGCACTGCCACCACCAGCATCCCCACCCCCGTACAGCGCGCTGCTAAGGCACTGAGGAGAATACTGCCACCAAAGCGCGCCGAGCCGCCAATGAGTAACAGTTGCCCCTGCCGATACTTATGGGTTATGGGGGATCTGGCGAGGGGCAACAGCTGCCAGCACTGAGAATCGAGGCAATAGCGCCGCGGCGTCGTTCCTAGGACGTTATCAATGATGGTTGCAGGAATGTCAAAGGTAAGGAGTTCGGCCTCCCCCACCCACGGCAGCGCCTCATCCATCAGAAGCCCCCGCTTCCACAGGCCGAGACAGAGGGTGCGAGTGGCTTGAATGGCGGTCCCCAACACTGCCCCGCGATCGCTACACAGGCCAGAGGGCACATCGATGCTCAGCCGCGGCACACACCACTGATTCACCTGAGCAAAGGCAGCCCCTAGCTCATGACTGACAGACCGCTCTAGCCCAAAGCCAAACACCCCATCCACAATTAGGTTGGCCGTTGCTAGCTCAGCTACCTCGCTAGTGAAGGGAATGCCAAGAAAACGGGCATACTTGGCGTGATCCGCCGTTAGGGGTTTCAGGCGGCTAAAGGGTTGCCACACCGTTACAGTGTAGCCCCGGTGCCACAACTCCCGCGCCACAACCAACGCATCACCCCCATTATGCCCAGGACCGGCCAGCACCCCCACCTTGGGATGGGTGGTGACCGGATAGAGGCAGCATAGACGATCGCTGAGGCGCTGCCCCACCTTTTCCATGAGAGCCGCGATCGGTAAGCCAGCCGCAAACATCGCTGCCTCGATCGCCTGCATTTCTGAGGTGGTGACGATGCTAGGAAAGGGTTGACTAACCATTAAACCCGCACCGACTGCCAATACTGACCAAGGGGCGCGGCATGATGGGCACCGGTGACCTGCGGCACATTCCCCGGAATCCCCAACTGTTGCCAGTAGGCCAACACCGCAAAGGCGATCGCCTCTTTGGCATCCACGGGTACCCCCGCCACTGCCGTGGTTTCTACTGGAATTTCCCCCAGATGTAGCCGTAGGCGTTCCTGCAAAAAGCCATTATGGGCACCGCCACCACACAATAAGACCCGATCCGGTCGCCGGGGTAAAAAGCGCTCATAGCTCTGGGCAATACTGCGGGCGGTAAACTCCGTGAGGGTGGCTAACACATCGGCTGGTTTAAGGCCTAGGGCAGTGGCTTGCTCTAAACACTGCTGCCAAAATAGCCAGCCAAAGAGTTCCCGGCCAGTGGATTTAGGGGGCGGTGCACTAAAAAAGGGATGGCTCAGCCATTGCACCACTAACGCCTCACACACGTGCCCTTGCCGTGCCCAGTGCCCATCCGCATCGTAGCGCTGTTGTCCAGCAGAAAAATAACTCACCGCCAGATCAAGGAGGACGTTGCCAGGGCCAGTATCCCACCCCAGCACGTGATTGCCGCTTTGATCCTGCTGCTGGGGGAGGAGGTAGGCCACATTGCCAATGCCGCCAATATTTTGAATACAGCGATACTCTTGGGGGTGCCCCAGCAGACACCAATCCACCCGCGGCACGAGGGGTGCCCCCTGCCCCCCTAGGGCAATATCCTGGGCACGAAAGTTCGAAACGGTGGGAATGCCAGTGCGATGGGCAATCAGTTCACCGCGCCCCAACTGCACACTGTGACCGAGGCGATCGCCCGTGGGGGGACGATGGAACACCGTTTGACCATGGGAGCCAATCAGTTGCGCTGGCGGGTAGCCCATCTGGACGGTTAACGCAGCGGTGGCAAAAGCGGTGGCAATGGCATCGTCTAGTTCCGACCACGCCGCCATAGTAAGCGGCTCTGCGGCACAGACCGCTAAAATCTGCTGCCGTAACTCTGGCGGGTAGGGAACCGTGCAAAAATTTAGCACCTGCACCCGCAAATCCAGTTGCCGCCCCTGCAACTCCACCAAAACTGCATCAATGCCATCCACCGATGTCCCGCTGATCAGGCCAATAACCCGCATGGCAACCTCCTATAAAAGTTGGTACTTCGTTTCCGCCAAGCGGTACAGGGGTCGCCAAACGAAGCGATTCGTCAGCACCACTAGGAGAGACATCACAACGGTGGACGCTAGCAACAGCGGAAAATCAGCCTTCACACTGGCTTCAGAGATAATTGCGCCTAAGCCCAACGTCTGCTCCGTTTGGTTCTGAAACTCAACGTACTCACTGACAATGCTGGAGTTCCATGCCCCCCCCACAGCGGTAATAATCCCCGTAATCAGGTAGGGGAAAATGCCCGGCAGAATAACAGTGCGCCAGCGTTGCCACCACGAGAGTTGGTAGATCGTTGCCGCCTCAAATAACTCCGTGGGAATGGCCTGTGCCCCAGCAATGACGTTAAAGAGAATGTACCACATTGTCCCCAGCATCATTAATGCCACAGCGCCAATTTCTAACCCCCCCCCTAAGTTGGCCAACGCTAGCAGGAGCACCGGAAACAGCGCCGTTGCTGGCACTGACGCAGCAATTTGCACCAAGGGCTGGAGCACCTGCGCCGCCCGTGGATTGCGGCCAATGGCTACCCCCACTGGCACGGTCCACAATAGGGATAAAACTAGAGCAACACTGACCCGCACCGTGGTTAACACCGCACCAATGCCGATGAGTTGCCAATTGCGGATGCTGAGGGTCGTCATTTGCACGGCTGAGGCAATGGTGCCCCAACCGACCACAGCAACAAACAAAAAGAACACGATCGGCAAAATAGGCACACTATGACTGCGAGGGGGAGCAGCGGTCGTCCGCTGTGCCCCTTTAGGGCGCAGGTAATTGTCTAGCCGTTCCCACACCGGCGTAAAGACCGTTTGATGAAAGGCACGCAGGGTGGGCGATCGCCGCAGAAAATCTAACACAAAAGACTTAGGCGTACTTTCGGCCTCGACCATCTCGATTTTGAACTTTTCCCCCCAAGCAATCAGTGGCCGCCAGACCACAATATCAACTGCAATAATGACACTAATGAGCACCGCCAACCCGTAAACCAAGGCGGCATAGTCCTGCTGGTTCGCTGCCTCCGCAAGGTACGAGCCTAACCCCGGAAGCGTAAAGGTTTGCTCACCAATGGTAAACGACTCGATCGCCATCAAGAAGAACCAGCCCCCCGCGACCGACATCACACTATTCCAGATCAAACCAATGGCTCCTGCAGGTAAATCCAGCGTCCACACTTGCTGCCACCAGCCCAAGCGATAGATTTTAGCCACCTCCCGCAATTCTCGCGGCACACTGATGAGGGATTGGTAAAAGCTAAACGTCATGTTCCAAGCCATGCCAGTATAGATGAGAATAATCGCCGCTAACTCCACCCCTAGGCGACTTCCCGGAAAAATCGCAATCAGCGCTAGGACAACGCCGGGCAAAAACGACAGCACTGGAATTGACTGCAAAATATCCAATAGCGGTAGCAAAATCTTTTCGGCGGTGCGGTTGTAAAACGCCAAGTAAGAATACAACACACTAAACACTAAGGAAATGATGTAGGCAATTAGCATCCGTAGGAGCGTCTGCGCCGTATAACTGGGTAAGACGCTGGGACTGAGCTGAATGGTGATGGTAGGGTCATAGCTAGCGGTGAATTTTGCCGCCGTATTCACAATCCAGAAAATAAGCGTAATCAGGGCAAGAATAATCAAGCCGTCTTGCCACGTCCATGGACGGTTCAGGGTTTGATTATCGGGGGTGAGGGGGCGTGCCATGCGGTTCCTCCACGGGGCATCTTCACGAGGCAAATTATATCGCTCCACCGCCAATGTATCTGAGTGGGGCAATACAGCAGCATCACAGCGGCATCTGCATCTTTCCAAAAGCAGATGCGGCATCGCAGTTAATCTCAACTGATCGAATATTAGAGATTGGGCTTGGCGATCGCAGTCATCTTATGCCAAGTTGCTTCTTGATAGGGATGGGTGGCAGTTGGCTCAAAACCCAAACAATCGCTCAAGCTACCTAACGGCCAAGATCAGCAGTTGCAGAGATCTTCAACGCAGCCCCGATCGCCCGTCAATCCGCTGCACTGTAATGCTAGCTGGAACACGCAGTGATCACCCCTCGCGACTGCCCTCCCCGATAACCTCTTGGGCGCTTTCGCTGCCACAGATACCCCTCAAACTACTGCTTCAACCGACCATTTTATTAAGACCCAGTATGAGTTAGCGACATTTACTAACAGGAAGCAGTATTCCTGTGATCTTAGCGCCAGCTACAATATCGCAGCTCGATACTTGGCGTATCAACTGAAGCTGACCCGCCGAAAGGACAGGCAAGTAGCGAAAGGCAGAAGTTGCTGCGCTACGCCGAGAATGCCGGTCACCCTCTCTCTGCTATGGGATTGGGAAGCCACTTATGAACGCGAAGCGTCATGAGCAGAGCATTCACATATTGGCAAATCCTGATCTGCTCTTTTTGCCGGAGTGTAGCTAGGGGCAAATCGCCTAAGCAGTTGATGAATGTTCGGGATGATAGGCTGCGGCCTCTAAGCGGCACCCCATATAGGCAAGGGTGTAAAGCTCCTTCAGATCCTGAATGAGCGGGTAGCGGGGATTGGCTCCCGTACACTGATCGTCAAAGGCTAGCTCTGCCATTTCTGCTACTTGATCGTAAAAAATTTGATCTTCACTATGCAGTGTTTCCTTAATGGTGGCTGGAATCTCTAGCTGAGCTTTCAGGTCTTCGATCGCCCCAATCAGCCGTTCGACTTTTTCCTCTGCCGTTTCACCCCCTAGGTGCAACGCATCGGCAATCTGGGCATAGCGTTCTTTGGCCTGCGGATACTTATACTGCGGGAAGATTGCCTGTTTCAGGGGAGCATCCGTCGCGTTATAGCGAATGACATGGGAAATTAACAGGGCGTTGGCTAGACCATGGGGGACATGGAAGGTAGATCCGAGCTTGTGTGCCATGGAGTGACACACCCCCAAAAAGGCATTGGCAAAGGCCATCCCCGCGATGGTGGCGGCATAGTGCACTTTTTCGCGCGCTTCTGGATCGGCAGCCCCATAGCGGTAGGCGCGTGGCAGGTAGGCAAACAGCAGCTTAATGGCTTCTAGGGCTAATCCTTCGGTAAATTCCGTGGACAGTACCGACACGTAAGACTCCAACGCGTGGGTGAGGGCATCAATGCCACCGTAGGCCGTGAGTTTTTTCGGCATGTGCAGTACCAACTCAGGATCCACAATGGCCATCGTGGGGGTTAAGGCGTAATCAGCTAAGGGATACTTAATCCCCACGCGGTCATCGGTAACAACAGCAAAGGGGGTGACTTCTGAGCCGGTACCCGAGGTGGTAGGAATGGCGACCATGATGGCTTTTTGTCCTAAGGGAGGCAATTGATAGACCCGCTTGCGGATATCCATGAAGCGCATGGCCAGGCCGTCAAACTCGACCTCAGGATGCTCGTACAAAAGCCACATGACTTTGGCTGCATCCATGGGGGAGCCACCACCAACGGCAATGATGACATCTGGCTGATACTGTCGAAGCAAGGCAAGGCCACGGTTAACCGTGCTCAGGGTGGGATCGGGCTCTACCTCGTGGAAAATATCGTGTTTGATCCCCATTTCCTCAAGGACATGGGTAATGGGATCGGTAATACCTAGGTCAAAAAGGGGTTTATCGGTAATTAAAAAGGCGCGTTGTTTGCCGTCTAAATCCCGCAGTGCCACAGGTAAGCACCCAGGTTTGAAGTAAATTTTAGGTGGCACCCGGAACCAAAGCATATTTTCGCGGCGATCGCTCACGGTTTTGATATTCAGCAAATGATGGGGGCCGACGTTTTCGGAAATGATGTTGCCGCCCCAGGTGCCGCAGCCCAGCGTTAAGGAGGGATCCAGCTTAAAGTTATACAGATCCCCGATCGCCCCTTGGGAAGACGGCGTGTTAATGAGTACCCGTGCAGTTTGCATCCGATACTTAAAGTAGGCAATATCATCTTGATTACGGGGATCGGTATAGAGAACGGACGTGTGCCCCATCCCTCCAAAGTTGACTAGCTGCGCTGCCATCTCAACCCCTTTATGGAACTGGGGAGCGCGGTAGAGTGCCAAGATCGGACACAGTTTTTCGTAGGCAAACGGCTCTTGGACACCAATCTCGGTAACCTCTGCCAACAGCACCCGCGTCTGTGGGGGTACCTCAATGCCAGCCATAGCAGCAATACGACACGCTGACTGACCGACAATAGCGGCGTTCAGGCGGCCATCTTTCAAAATGAGTTGCCCAACCCGCTCTTGCTCCTCTGGTTTGAGGATATAGCCGCCCCGCCGTTGAAATTCGGCTTTCACTGCCTCATACACGTCATCAACCACAATGACTGACTGCTCCGACGCACAGATCATGCCGTTGTCAAAGGACTTACTGAGCAAAATCGAGCTAACAGCGGTGGCAATATCGGCGGTGGCATCAATGAGGGCAGGGGTATTACCAGCCCCCACCCCAATGGCGGGATGGCCGGAGGAGTAGGCCGCCTTAACCATACCTGGCCCACCTGTTGCCAAAATCAGCTTGATCTCAGGGTGTTGCATGAGTGCCTGCGACAATTCAATGGTGGGTTCATCAATCCAGCCAATGATGTCAGCAGGCGCACCCGCCGCCACTGCTGCCTCTAGGACAATCTTGGCGGCCTCAGCCGTACAGGCTTTGGCACGAGGATGGGGAGAAAAGATAATGCCATTACGAGTTTTCAGGCAAATCAGGGCTTTGAAAATCGTGGTCGAGGTGGGATTGGTGACCGGCACCACCCCCGCCACAATGCCTACGGGTTCAGCAATTTTTTGGATGCCAAAGAGGGGATCATCTTCAATCACCCCACAGGTTTTTTCCTCTTTGTACTTGTTGTAAATAAACTCTGAGGCAAAGTGGTTTTTAATCACTTTATCTTCGACAAGTCCCATGCCAGTTTCGGCAACCGCAGCCTTGGCAAGGGGGATGCGGGCTTGGTTAGCGGCCATTGCAGCCTGATGAAAAATATGATCGACTTGGGCTTGGGTAAACTGGGCGTAGCGTGCTTGGGCGTCTTTGACGCGCTGGATGAGTGCTTCTAGCCCCGTCAAATCCTTGACCGGTGCATAGCTGGTGGTGGCAGTCATTGGCTACTCCTTCAACCTTCATCAAGGGATTATTGAACTGTGAGATTGTAGTCACGAAAGATGGCGATCGCCCGGGCAACATCGTCCGGACTGGCGGCAGGGGTGTCATACAATTGATAGGGCAACCCTAACTGCTGCCATTTGTATTCCCCCATTTTGTGAAAGGGCAGGACTTCAACCTTTTCGATATTGCGCAGACCGGCAACAAATTGGGCGAGGCCACGGATGTTGTCCGGATCGTCCGTGAGGCCGGGCACTAGCACAAACCGAATCCAAGTGGGTTTCTGAATCTGATCGAGGTAGCGAGCCAACTCAAGGGTGGGTGTAATGGCGACACTAGTGACCCGCCGATAGGTATCTGGCAAGAAGGATTTAATATCCAGCAACACCAAGTCAGCAGCCGCTACCACTGGCTTGGCCACATCTAACACCACATAGCCAGAGGTATCCAAGGCCGTGTGTAACCCTAGGTCATGGCAGCCCTCAAAAATTTCGCGGACAAACTCTGGCTGCATTAAGGGTTCGCCACCACTGACGGTAACCCCCCCCCGCCGCAGGTAAGAGCGGTAGTGCTCAATGTCGTGGAGCAGCTCTGTGACGGTGACCGGCTTGCCTTGATGGGGTTCACGACAATCAGGATTATGGCAGTACAGACAGCGCAGCGGGCATCCCTGAGTAAAAATCACGTAGCGGATCCCTGGGCCATCAACCGTGCCACAGGTCTCAACGGAGTGAATGTAACCGATTGTCTGCTGCTCGGGCAGAGTTGACACCATAGGTACCTCAAGGGAAATTGAATTGGTGTGTTACCACTGGACAACAATGCTGAAACCTCTTGTGGTGAATGAATTCATAAGCCGGTTTACGCTGTTTGGGACTCTTGATACAGTCTCAATGACGGTAAATTGTAGAGGGACAAGTAACTAATAATAGCTAATAACAGCAATTTCAAATATGTCCCTAAAACCATTATAAAAGAACGATCCAGAGAGAATTCATTCCTTAATCAAGACTTTATAAAGGCCAGAGATTGCTGATAATTGCTGATTTCCTTAATATTTGCCCAGAATAGTCTGATCCCTTGCCACCGCTGATTTAGGTATTGTTTAAGTGAGGCGATCGCATCGTTAGGAATGCGTCCCACTTTAGATTATATAAAATTTATCAATGTCTATTTTCTGATTTAAGTTTCTGTAGCGGTGTGACTTATTTGCTGGCAATTAATTTGCACAAAACAAGCTGTTTCCTAGGGCATTGCTGAATGGAGCTATGAATTCCCTCATCCCCAACCCTTCTCCCCAAGGAGAAGGGAGCTAAGAGTCTTGTTTCCTTTCCTTTGGGAAAGGGCTAGAGTGAGGGCGGCAAAAGACTCAAACCCGAAAGTCATACGTCTATTCAGCAACGCCTTTCCTAGCACCATGCCCATAGGGTAGCTTTACCGAAAAACGCCGTAAAGCCCCTAGCTTTAGCTATGGGGATATAAGGCGCATATTGTTTTATCAAGCTGAGTCTGTGATAAAATGGAACCATGAGAGTCGTAGAAGCCAAGCTAAAGGGCACACAGGAGCAATATCAGTCTTTGGACGAAGCCATCCGTACCGCACAGTTTGTGCGCAACAAGTGTGTACGGTACTGGATGGACAACCGTGGTGTGGGTAGGAATGACCTCTATGCCCACTGCAAAACCTTGGCTCAAGAGTTTGATTTTGCTAAAAAGTTAAACTCAGCAGCCAGACAAGCAAGTGCAGAACGGGCTTGGGCTTCTATCTCTCGGTTCCATACCAACTGCCACAACAAGGGGGCAACGAAAGGCTATCCCAGATTCAAGAAGCATTGCCGCTCTGTAGCGTACAAGCTATCGGGTTGGAAGCTATCAGCGGATGGACTGTCCATCACCTTCACCGTTCGCGTAAGCGGGACGGAGTCCTTTGGCTTCAATGCAGGTACATTTGCCTTGTACTGCAATGGAGAGGCAAGACAGCATATCCTCAACTCTAAAATCAACCGAGTGCGAGTGGTACGCAGAGCAGATGGGTACTATGCTCAATTCTGCTTGGATGTAGAGCGCAAAGAGCAAGGACAATACACAGGCAATGTCATCGGTATTGACTTGGGGTTAAAACACTTCTACACCGACCAGAACGGAAACACGGTCGATTGTCCTAAGTTTTTAAGACGTAGTGAACGGAGGTTAAAGCAACACCAACGCAGGTTAAGTAGGACGTTCAATAACGGAGGTTAAAGCAACACCAACGCAGGTTAAGTAGGACGTTCAATAAAGGAGCCAAGCCTCAGTCCAAGAATTATCACAAGCAAAGGAAAAAACTAGGCAAAGTACATCTGAACGTTCAACGCCAACGTAAAGACTGGGCAATCAAGCTTGCTCGGTGCGTAGTGGCATCTAACGATGTCGTGGTGTATGAGGACTTGCAGGTGAGGAACCTAGTCAAGAATCATCATCTTGCCAAATCCATCCATGATGCTAGTTGGTCTCAGTTCACCCAATGGCTGGACGACTACGGGAAGGTGTGGGATAAGGCAGTAGTGTCAGTACCGCCACAATACACCACACAGGACTGTAGTAACTGTGGGCATAGGGTAGCAAAAACCCTATCCACTAGAACCCATAGTTGTCCTAAGTGCGGGTTTGAGTTAGACAGAGACCAGAACGCGGCTCTGAATATCTTGAAAAAGGGGCTAAGCATCTTGGGGATGGAATGGCAAAACAGTACCCAAGGGCATTGGGGAACTGGGGAGAAATCCCAAACGACTGGGGAGACAAGCACCTCTGCTATGGATGGGAAACCTGAAATGGTAAGTGCTGTCGCTGAACTAGTAACAAGAATCCCCTGCCTTTAGGCATGGGGAGTATGTCAAGATAGATTCACAATTAAATAGGGTGCTTCAAACTTTCCGCCCTGCACAGGTTTTCCCTTAAGGCTGGGGGGCAGTTCAATGTGGCGGCGTTGGTCTCCTGCCTCGACCGTTAACTCACCGCTAAACTCACTGAGCTTTACTTGCTCCTTGCGAAACCCGGGCAGAAAAATACGTACCTGCTGTTGCACCTCATCAAATTCGTGGGGAGCAGGGGCACTCGCTAGGTTGTTAAAGTCAGGCAAGCTAGGTACAAGGGACTGCCAAGCCCTAAGGTCGGTCGGGAGGGTTGAAATCCGTAACGGTGCAAAAGCTTGATTGACATCAGGGGTTGCCTCTCCCAAACAAAATACCTCAGAAATCGGCACATTCACCTGTTGAGCACTCCCCCACAACCACTGCGTCTGGGCAATCTCAAGCGCGGCAGGACTGGTTAGCAAAAATACCGATAGCCGCTGCCCATCTGAAGCAATCGTCACACCGCGATCCACCCATTCCTTGGCTTGGGCAAGTCGCTCATTAATTTTTTGGGTATCAATGTTCGCAGCCATAATGGCGCTGGCGATCGGCCCACCCATAGCAGTCGCAATTTTGTTAATATCCAGTTGCTCTAACAATCGGCGAAACCGGCGATAGTACCAAGCCAGTCCTTGAGGCAATCCTATCAACCGCAACGTATCTCGACTATTCGCACCTGCGTAAACAATCACATCGTACTCGCCACTGCTGTAATAGACCCGTAGGGCATTTAGGGTCAACAGCATATCCATACCAGGCAAAATCATCAGTTCACCCGCATAGACCTTGCCGACCAGCTCCGGCGGTAAATAGGACTCCACAAGGCGACTGAGATCATCCCAAGCCATATCCAAGCTTTGAGTAGCAAACAGTTGTGTCACGCAGAGGCGATCGCCAACAGATACCGCTTGAGACCCAGTTTCTTTATATACATCACCAATTAAATACTGTAATGTGGTTGCCGGTGCTGGCAACGCCAAGAGGGTTCGTTGCTGATGTTGAGCAAACCACCGAGCAACCGCTAGACCAAGAGCCGTTTGCTGCTCTGGGGTTGACCCTAAAAAAGTGACAATGCGCGTCATGGAAGCCTAGAAAGAGATGGGTAGTACTTGGACTATGGTATCGGCAAACGTTCAATAGAACACTCCCCTCAGCGCCCCACAGAATCCCCTTAAAAGCCCCCTAAAGGGCATGAAGGATAAATCCCCTAGCTTTATGGGTTCACCCTCCTTCTTGGCTGTTTTAGAACCCCTTGGCTGCCATTTACCTTTTGGTAGCTATTTACAGATGTTTAGAGTTGACCAGCCCTTTCCGTGAACCGGGGTGTGTAGTGCTCCCTAGCTTAATTTCCTCTTTTCAGAATTTTTTATCGTAGATCCCTAGGATCTCTACTACTCCTAATCTTAATAAATATTCTTATAGTAGTAGTAGGGGCTGTGGAAAATGTGGAAAAATATAGTAAACCCCTGACCCTGACTTGGTTTGAGCCTATTCATTCCTGTGGAAAACCTGTGGAAAAAATTGGGTAGTTTTCCACAGGCGATTAAATGCTTAATAAAAGAATAAAAAGATTTCCACAATTTTCCAGAGTTTTTCTATAGTTTTCCCCAGATTTTCCCCAGATTTTTCCACAGGCTTTTTGGAGTTTTCCACAGGTTGGCGCAAGGATTTTCCGTATTTTTACGATTCCCCCATCGGGGCGATCGCCGCCATACTGAATTCACGATGACCTCATCGCTTAAATTTCGTCAGTTATTTGGATTCCCTGATGCCATACGTCGATGGTCAATCGGCCACACTCGAACAAGTTATTGGCCACCTATCCCCTGTTGAGCAAATTCGGATGCTAATGCACCATCCTTACTTCACCGGGCGCTGTCCCGAATGTCGACAACCCATCCATCATTCCAATGTTGCCCTTGGCCAGTGCCACTGCTCCCACTGTGGCTGGCACGATCAAGGTTCGGCCGTTACGGCAGGKCTTCAAGAGTGGCAACAGGACTAACTCAAAAATCTTTAGTACAAATAAATCCCCCTTTACTTGGCCGGTTGCCTTGAGGTATCAGGAGGCAGCATTTTCCTGTTGGGGGACAAAACTAACCACGATCGCCACCATTAGCCACCATAGGGTTGCAACCTCCGGGCGAAACCATATCGTATCTACCAAGCCATGGGTAAGCATTCCCGCCATTGTGGCCACCGTTGCCATCAGCCAAAACCCTTGAGGATTGTTCCTAGCGCGTAATTGTCCTAAACATCGCCAAGCGCGATCGCCCACCAACAGCAATAACCACAGGAAAACGCCAAACCCAATCACGCCCACTTCCACCAGTAATTCCAAAAAAATCGAGTAGGCACTCAACGCCGTAAACCGTACATTGACTTGGTACAGCGGATAAATTTGATTAAACGCCACATTCCCGGGGCCAATCCCCAGCCACGGGCGCGCTTGAATCATTTGCTGTACCCCCATCCACACATTAATTCGGAAATTATTGCTACTGTCTCCCCGCGCAGCAAAAATACTGCCCGCTCGCTCCCGCAACGCTGGTACACTCACCACACTCCCCACCAAAGTAGCCACCAACAGTCCCAGCAGGAGGGGCACTCCCCAGCGCCGCCACCGATAGGGTAATTGCGGTAAATACCAAAACCCCAGCAGCCCCACACCAACAATCGTGGCGGTAGCCAACCCCAGCCAGCCACCCCGGCTAAAGGTCAATATCAAGCTAGCCGTATTCATCCCCAGCATCACCACTGCAAGGACCGTCGGTAATGTGCCCCGCCACACCGCGATCGCCGCCGCACTCAAAGGCACACTGGGCAATAAATATCCTGCCAACAGGTTGGGATTTCCTAAAAAGCTATACACCCGGGTCACATTTGCCAACGCCGACTCCGGATCCGTCCACGTGGCCAGCGGCTCCGCCCCAAACAGCCACTGCCGGATAGCTTCGACACTCACCCCTAAAGCCGTTAACAAATAAACCGTCAGCAGGCGCGATCGCCACCGCTCATCACGCATCACCCGCTCTGCCAAAGCAAAAAACAGCACGTACAAGCTGAGCTTCCCTAACCCCACAACAGCAGCCCGTGGCACCGGTGACAGCACCGTTGCTAACAATGCAATCCCCCAATAGCTCAACACCAGAAGGTGAATCGGTGACCAGCGACCTTGCCGCTCCCCCGCCAGAGTCCACAACAACCACAACCCAGCCCCCGCCATCAGCAACATGCCAATCATCCCCGACGGCATAAACGGAGCCAGTACTAACACCAACCCCACAAGCCAGCCACCCATTGCAGGCACCCAGCGCCATAGCCAACTTTTCTCCTGCCAGCCTTGTAGCATCCCCAGCAGCCGACCTACCCCACTGTGCGATCGCCACCCCTCCAACTCCAACCCCCGAAGCAGCACCCCCATTCCTTACCTCCAACTCAACCCTCGATCAGCTTACGGCCAACACACCGCGCCTGAAAATCCCGCCATGAAATCCCGCGCTCCAAATACACCGGCGCATTCGGATTGTAGGGACTAGCCAGCCGATCCACCGTCGTAATAACCGCCTCCATCGGCAACACCGGCACATCCG
>NZ_JAKLTU010000013.1:0-45000 GCF_022570815.1 Synechococcus sp. PCC 6716 | reverse complement strand
CCAGTAACTCTAACGCCAATCCATAACGTTAGAGAGCCAACCCGGCGAACTGAAACATCTTAGTAGCCGGAGGAAAAGAAAGAAAACTCGATTCCCCGAGTAGCGGCGAGCGAAACGGGAACAGCCTAAACCAACGAGCTTGCTTGTTGG
This sequence comes from Synechococcus sp. PCC 6716, assembly GCF_022570815.1. Lineage (NCBI taxonomy): Bacteria > Bacillati > Cyanobacteriota > Cyanophyceae > Synechococcales > Synechococcaceae > Synechococcus > Synechococcus sp. PCC 6716. Next base: position 44,850 of record NZ_JAKLTU010000013.1, on the reverse strand, counting down.
GGTTGTGGGACAGCAACATGGAATTGAGCGGCTAGACGAAGTAGTGGAATGCTACACCAGAGAAGGTGAAAGTCCTGTAGTCAAAAGCTTAACAATCCTAGCTGTATCCCGAGTAGTCCGGAGCACGTGAAATTCCGGATGAATCTGCGAGGACCACCTCGTAAGGCTAAATACTCCTGTGTGACCGATAGCGCATAGTACCGCGAGGGAAAGGTGAAAAGAACCCCGGAAGGGGAGTGAAATAGAACATGAAACCGTAGGCTTACAAGCAGTCGAAGCTCGATTTAACGAGTAACGGCGTGCCTGTTGAAGAATGAGCCGGCGACTTATAGGTACTGGCAGGTTAAGACGAAAATGTCGAAGCCATAGCGAAAGCGAGTCTGATAAGGGCGTTCGTCAGTATTTATAGACCCGAACCCGGGTGATCTAACCATGGCCAGAATGAAGCTTGGGTAACACCAAGTGGAGGTTCGCACCGACCGATGTTGAAAAATCGGCGGATGAGCTGTGGTTAGGGGTGAAATGCCAATCGAACCCGGAGCTAGCTGGTTCTCCCCGAAATATGTTGAGGCATAGCGGTTGTGACTATAGCAGGGGGGTAAAGCACTGATTCGGTGCGGGCTGCGAGAGCGGTACCAAATCGAGTCAAACTCTGAATACCCTGTGTACACACAGCCAGTCAGACGGTGGGGGATAAGCTTCATCGTCGAAAGGGAAACAGCCCAGACCACCAGCTAAGGTCCCTAAATTGTCACTAAGTGGTAAAGGAGGTGGGGATGCATAGACAACCAGGAGGTTTGCCTAGAAGCAGCCATCCTTAAAAGAGTGCGTAATAGCTCACTGGTCAAGCGTTCCTGCGCCGAAAATGAATGGGACTAAGTGACGTACCGAAGCTGTGGACTTACTACGTAAGTGGTAGGGGAGCGTTCTGCATTAGTTTGAAGCACTAGCGTGAGCAGGTGTGGACGAAGCAGAAGTGAGAATGTCGGCTTGAGTAGCGAAAACATTGGTGAGAATCCAATGCCCCGAAACCCCAAGGGTTCCTCCGGAAGGCTCGTCCGCGGAGGGTTAGTCGGGACCTAAGGCGAGGCCGAAAGGCGTAGTCGATGGACAACTGGTCAATATTCCAGTACTCATCTTGGTTTGTGCAGAGGGACGGAGAAGGCTAAGTCAGCCGGATGTTGGTTACCGGTTCAACTGTCCGAGGTGTTGAGGAGCGGCGAAAACGCTCTGAGCTGAGGCAGGAGTACGACCCACTACGGTGGGGAAGTGATTGATGTCATGCTTCCAAGAAAAGCTCTAAACACGCTAAGCCAAGATACCCGTACCCGAAACCGACACAGGTGGGGGGGTAGAGTATACCAAGGGGCGCGAGATAACTCTCTCTAAGGAACTCGGCAAAATGGCCCCGTAACTTCGGGAGAAGGGGTGCCACCGAGAGGTGGCCGCATTGAAGAGATCCAGGCGACTGTTTACCAAAAACACAGGTCTCCGCTAAGTCGTAAGACGATGTATGGGGGCTGACGCCTGCCCAGTGCCGGAAGGTTAAGGAAGCTGGTTAGCGTAAGCGAAGCTAGCGACTGAAGCCCCGGTGAACGGCGGCCGTAACTATAACGGTCCTAAGGTTAACGAAAGCTAGCCTTAGTAAAACTGAACCATATGCGGGAAAATCCTCTGACAGCTTGTCACTACTCGTTCAGCGAGGTGCTGGTCTTTCTTGAATTGAGAAAGCTTATTTTTGGGCACTGCTGTGCTGTTCAGTAAAAATGTGAAAGACATGGGGATAATCCGCAGGAAAGACCTAGAGGTATCTAGGAATCCTCAGAGACTTGATGTTCAGGTGCGACAAATGAATTTAGATGTTCAATGGATTGTTGGCTTTGTTGATGGTGAGGGGTGCTTCCATGTTGAAGTTAATCACCATCAGCAGATGGCAACTGGTTATCAGGTGTTACCTGAGTTCACCGTTGTTCAGCATCGGCGAGATGTAAAGGTTCTCTATGCCTTAAAAGCCTACTTTGATTGCGGTGTGGTTCGGGTGAATCACGGCGATCGCATGGCTTATCGGGTGCGTAGTATCCATCATCTTGCAGAGCACATTTGTCCTTTCTTTATGAAGCATCCCTTGAAAACCAGTAAATCGATAGATTTCCTGAAATTTAGGGATGTTGTGCTCCTGTGTCAGTCAGGAGATCACCTCAAGGAAGAAGGACTATTAAAAATCCAACGCATTGCATCGCAAATGAATCGTGGTCGCACAAGGTAAAGTCCAGCTTTATCAGAAATGGTAGAGATCAACTGAGCGAAATTCCTTGTCGGGTAAGTTCCGACCCGCACGAAAGGCGTAACGATCTGGATGCTGTCTCGGAGAGAGGCTCGGCGAAATAGAAGTGTCTGTGAAGATGCGGACTACCTGCACCCGGACAGAAAGACCCTATGAAGCTTTACTGTAGCTTGGAATTGGGTTCGGGCTTTGCTTGCGCAGGATAGGTGGGAGACGTTGAAGTATTCCTTGCGGGGAATATGGAGTCATCGGTGAGATACCACTCTGGCAAGGCTAGAATTCTAACTCTCTGCCGTTATCCGGCGAGGGAACAGTTTCAGGTGGGCAGTTTGACTGGGGCGGTCGCCTCCTAAACGATAACGGAGGCGCGCAAAGGTTCCCTCAGGCTGGTCGGAAATCAGCCGTAGAGTGTAAAGGCATAAGGGAGCTTGACTGCAAGACCTACAAGTCGAGCAGAGACGAAAGTCGGCCTTAGTGATCCGACGGTTCCGCGTGGAAGGGCCGTCGCTCAACGGATAAAAGTTACTCTAGGGATAACAGGCTGATCTCCCCCAAGAGTTCACATCGACGGGGAGGTTTGGCACCTCGATGTCGGCTCATCGCAACCTGGGGCGGTAGTACGTCCCAAGGGTTGGGCTGTTCGCCCATTAAAGCGGTACGTGAGCTGGGTTCAGAACGTCGTGAGACAGTTCGGTCCATATCCGGTGCAGGCGTAGGAGCATTGAGAGGAGTCCTCCTTAGTACGAGAGGACCGGGAGGAACGCACCTCTGGTGTACCTGTTATCGTGCCAACGGTAAACGCAGGGTAGCCATGTGCGGAGAGGATAACCGCTGAAAGCATCTAAGTGGGAAGCCCACCTCAAGATGAGTGCTCCCATGGCATAAGCCAGTAAGGTCACGGGTAGAACACCCGTTAATAGGCTCTCGATGGAAGTCCAGTAATGGATGAAGTCTAGGAGTACTAATAGACCGAGGGCTTGACCTCATCACTCAACAGGTGTCTGATAATACTGACAATCACTATTTAGTTTTAATTCCTTGTTTTGTTGCTGAAGCCTAGCAGTTAAATTATCTAGGTTCTAAAGTTTTCTAAAGTTATTAACCTATTTGCCTAGTGTTTATGGCGCGGTGGAACCACGCTGATCCATCCCGAACTCAGAGGTGAAACATCGCAGCGGTGAAGATAGTTGGAGGGTAGCCTCCTGCAAAAATAGCTCAATGCTAGGCAAAATATTTTTCCCCATCTAGTCTCTAGGTGGGGAATTGTTTTTTAAGAAGTGTTAAGTTGGGACGGTTTTTGGATAGGAGGGTGGCATGGGATTGTAGATGGGCTATAGTGCATCCAATAACATGGGTGTACTAGTTCTAGTATGCTAATTGTCTCTCCTCACAGGGTTTGTGTTGCTATGCCTCAGGTTGATGTTTTGAGTTTGCGTTATTGGGCAGTTGTTGCATCGTCGGTTTTGGTGTCTGGGGCAGTCGCTTTCTTGCCTGTTCCTAGTTACGGTGCTTTGAAAGATAGTCCTAAGGCATTGGTGGATGAGGTGTGGCAAGTTGTGCAGCAGGAGTATGTGGATAGTTCGTTTAACCGTCTGGATTGGTTGGCGGTACGGCAACAATTGTTGGAGCAGCATTATACCTCTCGTGAGCACGCCTATAGCGCCATTCAGGGGATGTTGCAGCGATTGAATGATCCTTATACGCGGTTTATGACTCCGGAAGAGTTTGCGATTTTGCGAACCCAGACATCGGGGGAAGTTTCAGGGATTGGTATTCGCTTGGGGATGGATGAAAAGACGCAGCAATTAACTATTTTGGAGCCGCTGGCTAACTCCCCAGCAACTCGCGCGGGTATTGAGGCGGGCGATCGCCTCCTTGCGATCGATGGCCACTCAACACGGCGAATGTCTATTGAAGAAGCATCACGGCGGATTCGTGGTCGGGTGGGTACGCCGATTGAGTTGCAATTATTTCGCCCAAATCGAGGCACATTTCGCTTGACGTTGATGCGGGCATTAATTGAGTTGCCAGCGGTGCGATCGCTCGTGAAGGAGGAAGGGGATCAACGGATTGGTTATATTTATCTCAGTGAGTTTACTTCCCATGCGGCGGATCAAGTACAGGCAGCAATCCGGCAGTTACAAGCAGAACAGGTGAATGGGTTTGTGCTAGATCTGCGGGGAAATCCGGGGGGGTTGCTGCAAGCGGGGATTGATATTGCTCGTATGTGGCTTGATCAGGGAATGATTGTGCGCACTGTGGATCGCAGTGGCCATAGTGAACAGGCTCGAGCAACGCAATCTGCCCTGACTACGTTGCCCTTGGTGGTGTTGGTGGATCAGCGTTCGGCAAGCAGTAGCGAGATTTTAACAGGGGCGTTGCAGGATAATGGTCGTGCTATTGTGGTGGGTACAAAAACTTACGGTAAGGCTCTTGTGCAGTCTATTCATCAACTCAGTGATGGCTCGGGGTTATCTGTGACGGTGGCGCACTATTACACGCCAAAGGGTACTGATATTAACCGTATGGGAATTACCCCTAACATCATGGTGACGTTGCCCCAAGAGGTGAGTCGTAATCCACGCCTGTGGGCAACTGCTGCGGATCCGCTGTATCAAGAGGCGGTGGTGCAATTACGACAGGCAATTTATCGGTCGCAATTCGTGACTCCTGTCAATACAGCACAAACATCCAATAGCGAGGCAGGTGCTGATAATATGTGCCAAGTTGATGATCCCTGTTCTCCGGTGAAGTAATGCTGCAAGGGTCATCGAATTTGGTTTGCGATCGCCCCGATGGCATGATACAGCTTGGTTTTCATGCGCTTGCAGAGCCGCTGCGCCTTGAGGTGATTCAAATCTTACATAACGAGGAAGTGTGTGTGTGCGATTTGTGTGCCCGCCTCAACCTCTCGCCGTCAAAGCTATCGTTTCATTTACGGGCATTGCGGCAGGCAAATTTAGTATTGTCTCGTCAAGACGGTCGCTGGGTGTACTATCGCTTGAACCGTCCCCAGTTTAAGGTGCTAATGGACTATTTAGAGCAGTTCTCTGCCGGAGACACTGTCATTGGGCGGGTCTGCCTTTAGGTTTAGAAATCAACGCCGCGCTTGAGATCAATCCCTTTTTCGGCATAATGCTTATGGCAAATCATTTCGGAGTGGACACTAGCGATGTCAAAGTAGCTGGGGGGATTTTTACAGCGTCCAGTAATAATTATTTCAGTGGTACGGGGTTTGCGAAGCAGGCTTTGAATGATGGACTCAACGGGCAGTAATTCCAGATCAACGGTGGGATTCAGCTCGTCGAGAATAATGGTTTTGTAGAGTCCAGAGGCGATCGCTGCCCGTGCAATTTCCCAGCCGCGCTCGGCTTCGATGTAGTCAATTTCCTGTTGCTGCCCGCGCCAGACGATGGCATCCCGACCGCAACGCTGGTGATCCACAAGGTGAGGATAGCTTTCTTTGAGGGCAGCAATGGCGGCATCCTCGGTATAGCCTCGTCCTCCCTTAAGCCACTGGAGGATTAACACTCGATGGGACTGATCCCGACTGATGCCGGTGCCAATTGCTTGCAGGGCTTTACCAAGGGCGCTGGTGGATTTGCCTTTGCCCTCGCCAGTGTAAATTTCAATACCTTCGATCCCCTGCTGGTGGGCGGTGGGATGTACCAGTGGCCGCATTTCTGAGTGGAGATCTGCAATTTGTAGCAGTGCCGGAGGGGCACCGCGACCGGTGGCAATGATTTCGAGATGATCGGGTTTGCGGCGCAGGGTTGCCACGACTTCGTCAACGGGTAATAAGCCGAGATCCAGTACCGGATTCAGTTCATCAAGGACAATGACTGAGTAAAGACCGGAGGCGATCGCCCCTTTGGCTATATCCCATCCCCGCTGAGCTTCTTGGCGATCGAACGTGGTGATTTGTTCGGCATTAAAATACTCAGCGCGACCGGTGCGCACTTGGTCAATCAAATGGGGAAACCCTCGTTGCAGGGCTTCAATGGCAGCATCTTCCGCGTAGGTACGACCGGGGCCTTTAAGAAAGCGCAAAAGTAGCACCCGTGTTGGCCACGCGGAGGCAATACCTAAACCAATGGAGCGCAGGACAACACCAAGAGCGGCCTGAGACTTGCCCTTGCCGGTACCATCATAGACGTGAAGCTGGCCGCTGACCCGTCCGGGGCGAGCCTGAGCCGTTTGAATGCCGATACCAGCGCGTGTCATGGGAAAGTGTAAAGCTGAATATGTAAGGATTTTATCAACTTCCGTCCTTGAGGATCACAGCTTCAATGGTTAGGGTTTGGGGGCTGACGGCAGTAATGGCCCAACGCAGTGGTCTCCCCTGCTGCCGCAAATACTCCTCAACAACATGATCAAGGTTGTTAGGCGTCGTAGGACGTTGCAGGGTGGTGTGGATCAGGTCCATTTGCATCATTTCCATGATGGGTGGAATCTTACTTGGCTCCATCGTAGTCCCTTGGCTAGTTTTTCTATTATCTCTAGCCTTGTCACCTGCAAAGGGACGATTGCCTTCTGTCCCCTCCTGCGGTAGATATTAAGGTGTCCACTGACCCTACCCCAACCACTGTGAAAGCACTGAATCTGCTCGGCTCCACTGGCTCTATCGGCACCCAAACCCTTGATATTGTTGCCCAATACCCCGATCGCTTCCGCGTGGTTGGCTTGGCAGCAGGTCGGAATCTAGAGCGGTTAATCCCGCAAATTCGTCAGTTTAGACCTGAAATTGTTGGTATTGCTGATCCGAACCAATTGCCAGAGTTGGCAGACGCATTGCGCGATCTGCCCTATACACCGGAACTCGTGGCTGGGGAGGCGGGTATTGCTGCAGTTGCCGCCTATGGCGATGCCGATGTGGTTGTGACAGGGATTGTGGGATGCGCCGGTTTGGTGCCGACGATCGCCGCCATTAAGGCCGGTAAGGATATTGCCCTTGCCAATAAAGAAACCTTAATTGCGGGTGGGCCTGTAGTGTTGCCACTGTTACACGAGTACGGTGTGAAGCTGCTACCTGCAGATTCTGAACACTCAGCTATTTTTCAGTGTTTACAGGGGGTACCTGCGGGGGGACTACGCAAAATTATTCTTACTGCCTCTGGTGGTGCCTTTCGCGACTGGTCAGTGGAGCAACTCGCTGATGTGACGGTGGCGGATGCCCTCAAGCACCCCAACTGGTCCATGGGGCCGAAAATTACCGTGGACTCGGCCACGCTGATGAATAAAGGGCTGGAAGTGATCGAGGCTCATTATCTCTTTGGCATGGACTACGATAACATCGACATTGTCATCCACCCGCAAAGTATTATTCACTCCCTCATTGAGCTACAGGATACATCGGTGTTGGCGCAGTTAGGCTGGCCGGATATGCGTCTGCCCCTCCTCTACGCTCTCTCTTGGCCGGAGCGGCTACCAACGAATTGGTCAGCTCTTGATTTGGTCAAAGCGGGAGACCTTACCTTTCGTACCCCCGATCACCATAAATATCCCTGTATGGGGCTGGCCTATGCCGCAGGTCGTGCTGGAGGAGCAATGCCAGCGGTACTGAATGCTGCCAATGAACAAGCGGTGGCTCTATTTATTGCCGAGGCGATTTCATTCCTTGATATTCCCCGCCTCATTGAACTAACCTGCGATCGCTACCACCACCAAAACATCAGCACCCCTACCTTAGAGGATATTCTGGCTGCTGATTGCTGGGCACGGCAGACGGTGCTTGAATTGGCACAGCAGGAGCGATCGCCCGCCCTTGCTCTTTAGCTTAATCGGCGGCAAGCCCCGCACTGTATGCGTGAATTGTGTTTACTCAAGAGCAAGCTCAGTGTCGGGAGTCGTTCATCATTTTCGAATCCAACTGGTAAACAGTTGACAAATGCTATCGCTGTAGGGGATGATAATTTTCTGCTGATCAGGGGCTATAGCTCAGTTGGTAGAGCACTTCAATGGCATTGAAGGGGTCAGCGGTTCGAATCCGCTTAGCTCCATACGCATTTCAGGTACCCATAAGGGGATTTCAGGATCTTTAGGCTTATCCTGTTGAAAGAGTCAATTCCGGCGACGATCATTCGTATTCACCCTGTTTTTCTAAAAGTCGCACCTGAGACGTTTCCCGCCACTCTTCGGGAATTTGAGCCACTTTTTCCTTGCCTGTGGGCTGATGAACTGGCTTTCCGAGAGGACGGTAACGAAGCGTGCCATTAAAATAATCTGAAAGACGTTCGCGGGCTATCTCGACGTATTCTGACTCTTTCTCGCACCCTATTGCTCGACGATTGTGCATTACAGCAGCGATAAGAGATGAACCTACGCCCATATAGGGGTCAAAAACCCAATCATTTTCATTTGTAAGAGCAAGAACACAACGCTCAACCAGCTCAATAGGGAATTGGCAGGGGTGAATTGTCTTTTCAGGATGATTTGATTTTACATTAGGAATATCCCATACTAATTCTTCCCAATCTTGTAACATGATTTCCCAGATGTCAGAGGGATTTTTCCCTAAAGGATTGCCTGAAGGTTCTCCCTTACGTGGTCCCTTGAAGTGACGTTTGCCAGGGTACTTAGCTGGCACACGAACTGAATCAAGATTAAAGATATAGTGGTCAGATTTTGTAAACCAGAGAATAGTTTCATAACGACCTGAAAATCGTCTCGATGCATGTAATCCGTGCCCAAATTTCCAAATAATCCGATTGCGCAACTTCATCCCAAGTTCTTTGAAAATTGGGTAATAGAGACTATCCAGAGGGTAAACTTCACCATTCTGAATAAAGTTGCCTACCTGCCAACAAATGTTGCCATCATTTCGTAGAACTCGATAAAGTTGGGTAATAACCTTAGCTTGTGATTGTAAGTAGTGTTCAATTGAGACACGATTCTCGTATTCCTTACCCAAGTTATACGGTGGAGAAGTCACAATGAGAGCGATCGAGTTGTCTGGAAGTTGGGCAAGGCAATCAATAACATCTCCAGAAAAGACAACAATCTCAGCTTCTGGACTAAAACTTGTTTCAATAGGCTTTGCAAAACGAAATAGGGGCAATTCACTCACATGCCATACCTGCTATCCCAAACTTGGGATGTTATCTCAATCCTACCGCATTTATTGGGCAGGCTAGCGACTGAACTCATCCGCCGTCACTGACGTTGGATGATACAAATAGTTTTATTTAGCATACGGTCAGGTGCAGTGATTTGTGATTCAGTCATTGACTCGGTAGCATCAAGGGTATGTGCCACGTGCAGTTTGCCTATTAGCGGATAGTGTGCTGAGTCAACTATAGTATTCTAAGTATCCTAGCAATGTGTGAGGATGTCCTCAGAATGGCGATTGTAAAAACCAAGCTCTCACGGCGGCCTTGGCAATGGCTTTCATTAGTCGGTTTAGCTGCTGCCCTCTGGGGACAGGCTGGTTTAACGGCGGAAARAATTAGCTTAGTGTATCCTCCCTTTGGCACGTTTAATATTGATGTTAGTGATCTTGCTACCTTTGCTAGAACTGGCAATGCTAGTCCGGAGCTAACGTTTCTCATTCGTCTCCTTCCGAGTGATCAAGGGGCGCACCTGCGGGAGGCGCTGAATGAAAGTGTGCGACTAGAAGCCACCAGTGTTCGCCAGTTTGTGAATAGTCCCATCGGTCAGGTCTTTTTGCAGCGCATTGGAGAAGTCATTCGGACGGATAATGATCGCAATGGGGGGCAGGCACTCGGTCAAGCCTTGAAAACAGCCGCCTCGTCCTCCTCAGGAATCAATTTTTTGACAGTGTTGCAGGCGTTTCCGGGTCAGAGTGTCAACGTCAATGGTGATTTGGGGCTAAAGGCTGTAGGTGCGTTTACCCGTGCCATCAATGAGGAGCGCCGGACACGTGAATTTATCGCGCGGTTGGCGGCACTTCAGCCTCCAGTGACTTTGCCTACTCATGTGCCCAACCCTAGCCAAAAGGGACCGTTTCAGTGGCAGAAACAGACGATTCAATTTGTGAATCCGAACCGCTCTGCTAACGGTATTCCCGCTGATCTTTACGTACCAACGGGCACCCCCACCGCTGCACCGTTAATTGTCATTTCCCATGGGTTAGCATCGGATCGATTGACCTTTGCCTATCTGGCAGAGCACTTAGCGAGTCATGGATTTGCGGTGCTGGCCGTCACTCATATCGGATCAGATGCACAGCGAATTGGCAGTTTTCTCTCTGGTGCTCCTGTAGATTACGAAAACCTACCAAAGGATTGGGCGCAGCGCCCTCTTGACTTGAAGTATGGCATCGATGCGGTGGCGGCGTTGGTACAACAAACTCCCACACTAAATATTGATACCAATAATGTTGGCCTATTTGGGCAATCGATGGGGGGGTTCACGGTCTTGGCCGCCGCAGGGGGGACGGTGGATTGGACGGCGGTTCAGCAACGCTGTCAGGCGATCGCCAACGACCTCTTTGTCTTTAATATTTCTGCTCCTCTGCAGTGTCGCAGCTTGGGAGCACCCTCTCAGCCCACAAACTATGCTGACCCACGGGTGAAATCGGTGATTGCCGTTAATCCGGTGAGTAGTGTGTTGATTGGCTCGAGTGGCATGGCCAATATCAATGTCCCTGCTCTCATTATCTCGAGTAGCAAGGATGTCTTTGCGCCGCCCCTGATCGAGCAGGTGCAGCCCTTTACAGAGCTGGCTGCTTCCCCCAAATACTTGGCGATGCTGGTGCCGGGAACCCACTTTTCGACGATTGGGGTGAGTGAGGCTGGGGTCTTACCAGTACCCAATGATTTAATTGGCCCTGATCCGCGCCAAGCAGAACCGTTTGTCAAGGGCATTGGCGGTGCCTTTTTTGGGGTATTTAACCAACGCAATGAACAGTTACGTCCCTTTTTAAGCCAAACCTTTGTGAATCAAGTTGCACAGCCATCCTTTCAGGTCTATTGGGTGGATCGCATTAATCCGCAACAACTCCAAGAGGTTATTGCGGGACGGGTTGGCACTCAGCCCGAACGCAGGTAAGTCCAGCCAGAGATTAGGGTGAGGGCGATCGCCCCCCCATAAACCATCATCGTGGGCACGTGCCATGGGGCCGGTAAGGGTGCAAGCAACAGAGTAACCGCCAGAATCTGGCTCACGGTTTTTGCTTTGCCCCAAACACTTGCCCCCTGAATCTGAGATTGGTGAATGCGCCAACTCGCAATGCCCAGTTCCCGCACCAGAATAAGTGCCACCGACCATGCGGGCACCTCTCCCCACTCAATACACAGCAATAATGGCACCAGTATGAGCAGCTTATCCACAAGCGGATCCAGTACCTTACCCAGATCGGTGACTTGATTGAGTCGCCGCGCCAAGTACCCATCTAGCCAGTCGGTCAGTGCTGCCGCCAAAAACAAGCCCACTGCCCACCAGCGATGCTGTGAGCTAGGGTCAATGCTAAGCACTGCCACAATTACGGGAATCACGAGCAGGCGAGCAAGGGTAATGCGAGTTGCAAGGTTTAAGGGCACGAGGAATACCTTGCCTTAACGGGGGTAAACACTCCCTCTGGCACTTGTCGGCTCTAGCGAGGGAGTTTATCAGTACTGGGTTGGTTTAGTGCAATTGTAGCGATCGCAGCTGCTTGTCAAACATGTGGATGGTATCAACAAAGCGAGCGGTTTTGGACTGTGTAGAGATGACAAGGGATTGAGTACGTGCCCCACCATTAAAGAAGCGCACGCCCTTCATCAGAACCCCGGGGGTAATGCCACAGGCAGCAAAGAGAACCGTTTCCCCGGAGGCGAGTTCATGGGCATCGTACACCTTATCGGGATCCGTAATCCCTGCCTTTTTCAGTTCCTCTAGGTTTCCCTCTCGGGTACGCCCTGCCCACTCTTTGGTCATCACCACTGCTGGATCATAGACCAATTGCCCTTGGAAGTGTCCTCCCAAGGCTCGCATGGCTGCTGCCGAAATCACCCCCTCCGGAGCCGCGCCAATTCCCATGAGGGCATGGATATTCGTTCCAGAAAAAGCACAGGAAAGGGCAGCAGACACGTCTCCATCGGAAATTAGTTGCACCCGTGCCCCAGCTTCGCGAATTTCCTTGATCAGGTCGTTGTGGCGATCGCGCTTCATCACTACAATCACCAGTTCATCAATGGCACGATCAAGACATTCAGCAAGAATTTTTAGGTTTTCTGTGGCTGACTTGCGAATATCAACTTTGCCTTTGGCTGCAGGAGGGGCTGCCAACTTTTTCATGTAAAAGTCAGGAGCAGCAAACAACCCACCTTTTTCAGAAATGGCCAGCACCGCCATGGATCCAGGTTGGCCATAGGCACAGAGGTTGGTGCCCTCACAGGGGTCAACCGCAATATCAATTTCTAGTAGCTCTTCGGGGTTACAGTACTGAGCCGCATCTTCGCGGGTGCAAATGCCCACCTCCTCGCCAATATAAAGCATCGGCGCTTCGTCTCGCTCCCCTTCGCCAATCACAATCCGACCGCGCATGTGGATCTGATTCATGCGGCTGCGCATGGCATCCACAGCTACCTGATCTGCCATGTTTTTATCGCCTTTCCCCATCCAGCGTGCCGAGGCGATCGCCGCCTGCTCTACTACTTCAATAATTTCTAAGCCGATGACGTTATCCACGCAACTCTCCTAAATGCACAAATTAACCTTACGAAGCAACCTCCTGACGCTCCTTCAGGGGTCTCCTATCCGAGCTTACAGAACTTTGGTTCCTCCAAAATATTTTCTTGGTGCAAATTATTTAGACATTCGCCCCTAGGGAAAAAGATGCCAAAAAATAGGGGGACAGGAACAACATCCCTGCACCCCTATAGCATCGTAAACAACACTATTGCTAAGCAATCCTAGCAAAAGAGCTAGCTGCGATTGGTGGACTGGCTTCCCACCAAGGAGGGTGAGAGACTAGACCACGATTGTTTCACCAGATCCGCATCTGCTTTGACGCTGCCGATATAGTTCCCCGCTGGAATGGTTGGGAACCGCTTGTAGGGCACCACATCTTCGCCAAAGTAGCGGCTGTACTCTGGGCTGTTGACCATCGTTTCCACTGCTGCTTTCAGCCCTTGATCCGCCAAAATCTTGTTGTACTGGCGAATTTCGGTTTGAGTGGCCGGGGCACGTCCCAACAAATGCCGGAACAGAAACTCAATCACTTTTGTATTCGGGTAAGGGGTATAGAAGCGATTGCGATAGATCTCGGAACTGGCCAAGGTTCGCACAAACTCCCGCACCGTAATTTCGCCGTTGCGCAGGCGGCTATCGAGGTCACTGCGGCGGAACTGGCTGGGAACCTTACCGCTGAAGACATCCATCACTTGGCAGTAGATGGCGTTGATCACCTGCTCCACTTCGGACGCGGGTGCCCCCATCGTCATGCGGAAAATACGCGCAGGCCGACGACGAGTGGTACCCACCCCCACCTCTACGGACTGGCCATCCCCATTGCTGAAGGAACGACCCAATTCCACAAAGCGCGGTTTGCTGGGATCTGGCTGCCGAGATTTTGCCTCCTGCTCGGCGATCGCCCGGCTTAAGAGGGGCAGCTTGGTATTATCAAGGCGCGACTTCACTGGGCTAAAGCTAGGCACCACAATTGCATCACTCTGCTTCGTGAGTTGATTGTGGAGTTTTTCTGTGTTCGGGAAATTAGCCGCCGGTAGCGTCGGGAAGCGACGATAGGGCACCGTATCTTCCCCAAACACTTGGGCGTATTCGGCACTACTGACCAGCGCTTGAACAAACGCTTTTAACCCTTGAGTGGCCAGAACTTGGTTGTAGTGGCGAATTTCCGCTTGGTCTAAGGGGGCACGACCCAAGAAGTGTTTTGTCCCCAGCTCAATCACCTTTGTATTGGGGTAGGGAGTGTAGAACTCTTTCTGATACAGCTCGGAGCAGCCTAGGGCTTCAATAAACTCCTTGAGGGTAATTTCGCCATTGCCCAGCTTCGACTCGAGCGCCGTAAACTCGTTACGGACAATGTAGGGGGCAATATCCCGCTCAAAGACTTGGCGATAAGCTGCCTGAACCACCAGTTGCAAATTTTGCTTGTCGTTCAGTTGCGTTAGCTTAAAGACCTTGGTTTGCTCCCGCTGTTTGCTAACCCCTTGGTTGGCACGGAACGCAATGGCAGGCTCAGTGCGCAGCTCTGTTACAGCCCCTAGCTCGACAAAGCGTGGCGTTTCTGCTTTTTCTGGTTTAATGCCAGTTTCTCCAATACTGCCCGTGCGTAAGGAACGCAAGGCTAACCCTTGGGGAGTAATATACCGCTCGTAGGGAACCGTATCTTCACCAAAGGTTTCGCTGTACTCGAGGCTGTCAAGGATCGCATCGACTAAGCCGTACAACCCTTTCTTCGAGGCAATATCAAAGTAGGTGTTCATTTCTTGGCGGCCATAGGTTGGGCGACCCAACAGGCGCCGATGAATGTACTCCACCGCCTTGGTGACGTACAGCGGGGTCCAGTAGAGGCTGCGGAACAGATTAGACTTGGCTAAAATTCGCACAAACTCCCGCACCGAGATTTCACCGTTTTCCAGCTTGATCTCAGCCACTTTTTGGCGCTGACCTTCGTAAACATCGCGGCCAAAGACTTGCAGGTAGGCAGCCCGAATAACCCGCTGTGTCGAGCTTTCGGCAAACTTGACACTATCGCCACCGGTGGCCACAGACCGCTTGCCAATCCGGACATTGATGCTGGGCAACTGATCCAGTTTGAAGACTTTTGGGCCTAGGCTACCGGGGGCAACCCCACGGGCAGCTGGGTTACTGACTTGGTTATTAATTCCGGGGCCACGGTTAATGAGAATACGGCGCGTATCTTTGTTGAAGGGTTGCGGACGGGTGTTGGGGTTTTTCTTCTCTTTCGGGAAGATGGCTCCAAACTGAATTTCGAGGGGATCGTTGCCTGCGCCATAGGGATGCTGATCGGGCAGGGGTTGATCTTGGGCAGCAAAGGTGGTGATAAATTGTGGCACTTTGCGGAAGGGAGCACTGTACTTGAATAGGTCTTGCTGCGCCCCCCAGTTACGGCATTCTTGGGCTTCTTGCCCCAAGCCCCGCAGGTAGGGCACGGTCTCTTCGCCAAAGTAGTCGCTGTACTCCTGAGAATCCACTAGGGCATCCACTAAGGCTGGCAGACCACCGTTAGAGATAATGGCAAAGTACTTTTGCACTTCTTCGCGACTGGAGGGGCCGCGCCCAAGGATATGGCGGAAGGCTAGCTCAAGGGCACGGCTGTTAATGTAGGGTTCGTAGAAGTTTTTGCGGTATAGCGGAGACTTTGCCAGTCGTCGCACAAATTCCTTCATGGAAATGGAGCCGTTTTTCACCTTCGACTCTAGATCCGAAATCCCTAGACCATAGGCACGGGAAATATCCCGCTCAAAGATTTGCCGATAGGCGGCTTTGACAACTTCGGTTTTCTCGGAGGCTGAGAGACCGGGTTTCATGACAAATTTGGGGCGGCGCTCCGCAGCATTGAAGTAAATTTGCGGTAGTTGCAATCCTTGTAGGTCACTGGAGGTACGCTGCCGCAGTTTATCTGATGGGGCGGGGGCAATAAATTCCTTCAGCAGTACGTCAAAGTATTGCTCGACAATGGCGCGACCCTCGGCATCTTTGTCAAAATAGCTGGCGGCAGCACGGCTCATTTCTTGCAGTGCGGCAATGGTGGCATCGGTGGAGCAAGCGGCTTCAATGATTTCCCGCAGGCCACGGGTATTGACGGCGATAATGTTTGGATCCCCTGCCACAATGGCGTAGGTGGTGTACCGCAAAAACCAATCTAAGTCCCGCAGCGATTTTTGCATCCGCTCAGGGCCATAGCGGGCGATGTTGATGGGCTTAAAGCCTGCTGGCGCTCCCCCTCCTGAGGCACTGAACACTGACCGTAATCCTTCTAGGAAACCACCGCGGGTATCTACGTAGGTTGCGGTACCCAGTTTCATGGCTTCTTGCATGTCAATGGCTTGGCCAGTTGCCCCTGTGGTGAACTGCGGGGCATCTTCAGTGCTGGGACGGGAGAGGAAGGCCATGGGAGAGCCACCGACAAAGATGCGGTTGGCGGCTCGGGAGACAATAATATCCGCGTTGCGGGTGAGGGTGGTGGCAATTTCCAGCCGTTTACTGCCAGAACGCAGATAGACAGCAAGCTCGTCTAGTTCACCACGATTCAAAAAACGATCCTGCTGCTCTGCTTGAATAATTGTTGAAACGGGGACAGTTTGATAAAGTTGCGGGCGGGCAACCGAGCTTCCACCACTTGCTTTGACAACCATGGTTACTAAGAGGCTCCCTTTACTTTTGGTTAACGCGCTAACTTAGATTAGAACGATTCGGGGATGGGTCAGCTATTTTTTAAGAAATGTATAAATTCATGGGCACTTGGCGGCGATCGCTGCGACTATTTATGAATTTTTGTAATATTCCTTGACTTTTTCGCCATAATTTTAGGGGGATCATTAGCGGCTAAAGTGTTGAAAAGTTTGCTGATGCTGAAGCGGACGCAAGGCCTTGCCCTGTTGCAGGAGAACCTCAGGGGGTGCGGTAATTTCGCCAAGGATTGCCGCATGGTTGCCTGCCATAGCGCAAAGATCCGGGGCGATCGCTGGGGGTAGGCACAGCACAAGTTCAAAATCTTCACCGCCGTAGAGTGCCCAAGCTAAGGCTTGTTCTGGGTCTAGGTAGGGCAGCTTGGGAATAGCCTCCGCTGAAAGAATAGCGCCAACACCACTAGCGGCACAAATTTGTAGCACTGCATCGGCTAACCCATCACTGCTATCCATCCCACTCACCCGTGGCGCAGGAGACTGCTGCCAGAGCCACTGCACCACATCTAGACGCGGTTGGGGGTGCTGATGGGCGTGAACCCAAAGCTGCCGTAGTTCTGTGGGCACTGTTGCAGCCCATTCTGGTTGGAGTAAGCATTCGAGGCCAGCGCGGGCAGCACCGTGCAGACCAGTTGCAAGAATTAGATCTCCGGGGCGGGCAGTATGGCGGTAAATGAGTCGCTCTGGTGGGGCAGCGCCCAAAATACTAATGCTTAGGCTGAGTACCCCAGAGCGGCAGGTGTCCCCTCCGAAAATAGCAGTGCCATAGGTGTGGCAACAGGCCGCCAGTCCTTGGTAAATGTCCTCGATGACTGCTACCGGACAGTGACTAGGGGCAGCCATACCCACGGTCATCCCGATCGGTGTTGCCCCCATGGCGGCGATGTCGGAAAGGTTGGCAGCGGCGGCACGCCACCCCACATCAAATGGGGTCATGGTCACCACTGGGCTGGCCATCCCCAAGCTAAAATGCACCCCATCCACCAGTACATCTGTACTGAAGACCATCTGTTGATCTTGGGGCGGTGCGAAGACAGCGGCATCATCTCCAATCATTGAAGGGGCGCAGTAGAGCCGTAACCGCTCGATTAATTGGTGCTCGCCACAGTCGCCAAGGGTCATTTCTGGGTCTGACACACCTAACTCCATTCTCTTGCTTGGGCGGCGTGGCCTAGTCAAACATCCGAAAGTAGGGAGGACGGATGGGAGCACCCGGTTCCTTTTCCAGATCAAAGTTAATCACGTCCCAGCGTTCATCGGTGTTAGCGGGGGGGCTAAACTCGACGGGTAGGCCAAACAGGCGCAGCATTTGTGGATCTGTGGAGCCACGCCAAGGGGTATTGCGTTCGAGGTAGGCACAAAATAGGTCGCGGTAGCGTTGGGCAATAATGACCTTTGTTGCTCGGTAGCCTTGGGTATAGAGGCGATCGAGGGCATCGTGAATTTCAAAGCGAATACCGTCGGGGTGAGTATGTTGGCGATACCACTCGCCGTCCCAGAGTCGCCAAATCCGCCCTGACTGTAGATGCATGAGTTCTTGAGTTTTTGCATCCGCTTCAAAGGGGCCATGGCGAGGGCAAAGGTAAGTATCCGTCAGCGTTAAGGCCGAAATCACTTGTCGGCAGTGGGGGCAGCGGATTTCAGGACCAAAGATCGGGTAGTGAGAGCCGGATGAGAGCATGTACAGTTACCACACAGCGGCAGTGGTTCCACCGCGATCGCCCTTATTATAGCGACTGGTCTTTAGGCGACGCTAAAGTGAACGTGAGCCTTGCCAGCCTTTCATCCCCTTTAATGGGCACCCGATGAATGTTTAGCCTCAGGGTTTTATCGAATGTGAGCGAAAAACCCCGTCCGCTTGCATCGGGGATGGATCGCGAACCAATCACCGTGCTTAGTACTGCCTTACACAAATACACGGTACAATCCAAGCCATGGAAAAAGCCTACAGCTACCGTTTTTACCCAACGACCGAGCAAGACACCCTCTTGCGCCGGACAGTGGGGTGCGTACGCCTCGTCTATAACAACGCCTTGGCGTTGAGGACGGACGCATGGTACGAGCAACAGCAACGCATTTCCTACGTGCAGACCGCCGCTGCGTTGACGGCGTGGAAAAAGCAGGATGACCTGCAATTTCTCAACGAAGTCAGCAGCGTTCCTTTGCAGCAAGGATTGAGGCATCTGCAATCCGCTTTCAGCAACTTCTTTGCAGGTCGGGCGAAATATCCCAACTTCAAAAAGAAGCGTAACGGCGGCAGTGCAGAATTTACTAAGTCTGCCTTTAAGTGGAAAGACGGCAAGGTGTTTCTGGCAAAGTGCTCCGAGCCATTGAACATCCGGTGGTCTAGGTCGTTGCCAGACGGTGTTGAGCCATCCACCGTTACCATCCGATTGAATGCTGCGGGGCAGTGGTACATCAGTCTGAGGTTTGACGACCCGCGCGATTTGACCTTGCCACCTTCCGCCAACGCTGTAGGCTTGGATGTGGGGATTAGCAGTCTCGTCACCCTCAGTACTGGGGAAAAGATTGCCAATCCTAAACATTTTGATAGACGTTACAAACGCCTCCGTATGGCTCAAAAATCACTGAGCCGCAAACAAAAAGGGTCTCGCAACTATGAGAAAGCCCGCCGCAAGGTTGCAAAGACCCATCAACAGATTTCCAATGCCAGAAAAGACCATTTGCACAAGTTGACGACTCGGCTGATTCATGAAAACCAAATGATTGTCGTTGAGTCGCTGGCTGTGAAGAATATGGTCAAACATCCCACGCTTGCCCGCGCGATTAGCGATACCGGTTGGGGTGAAATGGTACGGCAGTTGGAATACAAAGCCCAGTGGTATGGGCGAACGTTGATAAAGCTCGACCGTTGGTTTCCCAGTTCTAAACGCTGCGGAAATTGTGGTCACATTGTTGAGCGTTTGCCGCTGAATATACGAGAGTGGGATTGTCCCAACTGTGGAGCACACCATGACCGAGATATGAATGCAGCGATAAACATGTTGGCCGTGGGACACACGGTTACAGTCTGTGGAGCTAACGTAAGATCTGATGGGCATAAGCTCAAAGGGCAGTGGCGAAATCCCGTAAGGGAAGGAAACAGAAACCCTAAGTCGTGAGGCTTAGGAATCCCCGCTGCTTGCGGCGGGGAGGATGTCAACCCGTCAGTATTAGGTTCACGCTCTATGGAACAGCATGCTCCAGTTGAAATTGAAATTACTCATATCCCAGAGTTGTCTGAGGCAGAGCAAACGCTGCTTGATATGCACAGCATTTTGAACACGCTCAATATCTTGATGGGTGAAATTCAGTTTCTGGGCTTGGAGATTGATAACCTTGAGGTGCTACAGCCTAGTTTGCAGCTTTTACAGCAGGTTCTCGATGCTCTCAGCGATCGCCCGACTATTTTGGCCTACCTTAAGAAAATCAGTGCCTTGCGGCAGACGATAACCGACAATTTAGAGGCAGCGCTGCAGCAGTATTCCCACCTTGCAGACACACCCGACGTTAAAGAGGCGATCGCTAACATCCATTCTGTATTTGACATTGTTGAAATTCGCGTACAGCAACTCCTCTCTCGCGAAGCGAACCCCGATGAATGGGTTAGAATGCCTATCCATGAATTGCAGAAACAATTTGAGCAGGTTTTCCAAGCGATTGAAAAAAATAGTAAGGGGCGCTATCGTATCCTCCACAATATCGCCGCCCAAAAAGCTTCAGACTACTATTTGGTGTTTGATATTGCCTCTCCCGATGGTAAGGTCATATTGATGCCACACATTTTTGAAGATGTGATGCGGGATCTCATTGCTAATGCCCGCAAATATACCGATCCTGGGGGGAAAATCATTGCTGGTTTAGCAGAGTGTGCTGATCACCTTAAATTTGTGGTTGAGGATACTGGCTGTGGCATTCCCAGCGATGAATTGGCTAAAGTCGTGGGCTTTGGCCAGCGCGGTTCAAACGTACAGCAGCGGCGAACCATGGGAGGTGGGTTTGGTCTTACCAAAGCTTTTCTTGTTACCAAGCGCTTAGGCGGGCGCATGTGGATCCGGTCTGCGGTGGGAGCAGGCACGCGCATTACCCTCAAGGTGCCATTGCCGATAGAAGGTGCTGCAAGTGCTGTTGTGCTGGCTGATAGTGCGGATTAAACTCAAGGGTTTTCTGAAAGTACGTAATGGCACGTTCCTGTTCTTGGAGGGTCATATAGGTAAACCCTAGGCTATAGGCAGGCTGAGTCGTCATCCACTGGCGATCAAAGGGTTCGCTGCGATCGTAGGTGCCACTACTGAAGAGGTCTAGGCAGCGATGAAAGTAGGGCAGTGCCCCTCGTGGTAGCCCTAGTTCAAAGACAATCAGACCTGCCGCGTAAAGTAGTGGCGGGTAGGCATTAAAGTACCTGAGGCCATAACTGGCATAGTACTGTGCAGTGTCGTAGTCCTTCGCCTCGAATGCCGTGTAGGTTGCCCAAAACAGTAGGTGACGGAGCCAAGTGGTCTCTTGGGGAAGCCGCTGCTGCTCAATATCCTCGGCGATCGCGTCAAGGGCTTGATGGTACCAATCGCGTGACTGCTCGGTTCGACCACAGGCGGCATAGTGATCCCCTAGGCATACCAAGTTCATCAGCCGCCGATCGCCCCGCTCTACCATCTGCTCCAGAATCGGGATATTGCGATCGCGGATTTTTTTGAGAAATTGTTCCTGCGTTTGCTGGTTATGGTGCAACAGATGTATCCCTTTGAGTGTCCCAACCTTGCCTTGAGACGTATTGAATTGTTCATGTAACGCCCCCACAAACCTCAGCCTTGGCTGACGACGGGCAAAGCGAACGTTGGCAAAGTCACTCCAGTTGTGGTGCGTGCCTGCTTCTTGCCGCAACACGCTAAAGCAATCAATCCCTTGATCAAGGAGCTGCGATCGCCAGTGGG
The DNA here is from genome assembly GCF_022570815.1 of Synechococcus sp. PCC 6716. Lineage (NCBI taxonomy): Bacteria > Bacillati > Cyanobacteriota > Cyanophyceae > Synechococcales > Synechococcaceae > Synechococcus > Synechococcus sp. PCC 6716. The sequence continues at coordinate 23,299 of NZ_JAKLTU010000013.1, read as the reverse complement.
AATCCGTAACAATGAGTTCTTCATCGGCATCGATATAAAAAATCCACTCTCCTGTTGCCCACTGTAAAGAATAGTTGCGAGCTGCCGCAAAATCCTGTTGCCACTCAACGGCATAAACATGGGGAGTAAACTCGCGGGCGATCGCCACCGTGTCATCCTCAGACCCTGTATCCACAAGGATGATTTCGTCCACCCACGGCTGCACCGCGGTTAAGCAGCGCCGTAACTGGTGGGCTTCATTTTTAACAATCATGCACAGAGACAGGAGGGGAGCCATTGAACCTTAGGCTGCAATGACGGGATTATTTCCAATTGTGGCAGAGCGATCGCCCATGCCAATCCGTATGCGACCATAAAAATAAAACCCCTGCCAGTCGAGGAGCAACACTGAATGAGTGTCATGGAACAACCAACCTTAAGTGTGGGGTTGCGGGTGCGTGTTAAGCCTTCAACCATCATGTACCACCATCCTGAGCACCGGAATCAACCCTTTGACATTCAAGGGCTGGAAGGAGAAATCATCGCCATCCTCAGCGATTGGCAAGGTCGCCCCATTAGTCCCAACTATCCCTGTCAAGTTCGCTTTAGCCCTAAATTTATCGCACACCTGCACCCCGATGAACTCGAAGTCATCTCTGATCCACCCCGATAGAGGAGCTGACCTGTGGCCGCAACCTTACTGTTAGTTGATGATGAACCTGGGCTGCGAGAGGCGGTCACCGCCTATCTTGAAGACAGCGGCTTTGAAGTGACGGCGGTTCCCAGTGGCCAAGCGGCGCTGGACTATTTGCAACACCATGTGCCAGATCTCATCATTACCGATATCATGATGCCGCAAATGGATGGCTATGCCTTTCTTGAGCAGGTGCGGCAACAACCTCATCTCAATCATATTCCCATTGTCTTTTTGACTGCCCGCGGTATGAAGCGCGATCGCATTCAGGGGTACGATGCTGGCTGCGATGCCTACCTCTCTAAGCCCTTTGACCCCGATGAGTTGGTGGCTATTATCAATAACCTCTTACGACGGCAAGCCGCCGCCCGGGATGACGCAGAACCCAACCTTGCCAGCCTTGCCCAACAAATTGCTGAACTGCGCGCCATGCTTGTGCAAGACGGGGGACGACCGAAACCGCCACCGTCCATTCAACTGGATTTAACCCCCCGTGAAGCCAGCGTGTTGCAACTGGTGGTGCAGGGGCTGATGAACAAAGAAATTGCCAGCCAACTCAATACCAGCGTGCGCAACATTGAAAAGTACGTCAGCCGTCTCTTTGTCAAAACGGGCACCAGTAGCCGTACCGAGCTAGTGCGCTTTGCCCTTGAAAACCATTTAGCGCACTGAGACGGGCAGGTTAGAGGCTTGGTGCTGCCGCCAAGAGCTTTTGGGTGTAGGGATGCTGCGGTTGGGCAAAGAGGGTTGCCGTGGGAGCCACTTCAACGATTTTACCAGCGTGCATCACCGCGATGCGATCGCAAAACCCCCGTGCCACCGCTAAATCGTGGGTAATAAACAAATAGGTAAGCTGGAGGCGTTCTTTCAACTGCTGCATGAGCACTAAAATCTGACGTTGAATATGGGCATCTAGCATACTCACAGGTTCATCACAGACTACAAACTGTGGCTGAGTAATCAGGGCGCGGGCGATCGCCACCCGCTGCCGCTGTCCCCCGGACAACGCATAGGGATAGCGCTGGTAATACTCCCTACTGGGGGTGAGTTCCACTTGGTTGAGCATCTCGAGCACTCGCTGCTGCGCTCTCCCACGGTCAAGCAGGCGATGAATGAGCAGTGGTTCCAACAGGTTTTCCCCCACTGTCATTTTCGGGTTTAGGCAGGCATGGGGGTCTTGAAACACCATTTGAAAGCTGCGCCGCGCGGCTCGCAGGTCTTGAGGGGACAGTTTGCCAAGGCTCTGCCCCAAAAAGACCMCCYCCCCCGCCGTAGGGGGAATTAACTGCAAAATCAAACGGGATAGGGTACTTTTGCCACAGCCCGACTCCCCGACCAAGCCGAGGGTTTCGCCCCGCCGTAGGCACAAATCGACCCCATCCACTGCCGGAATGATGGTTTTGGGTTGCAGCCAGCCACCCAAGCGGTAGTGTCGTTGTAGCCCTTGTACCTCCACTAGCACCGGTGCAGCCTCAGGGAGAGCAGACGTGGTTAAGGGGTGGGGGTGAGCCGCGGCAAGAAGGGATTGAGTATAGGGGTGCTGGGGCTGGGTCAATACGGTTGTGGCGGTATTGATCTCAACAATTTTACCGGCGTGCATCACCGCCAAGCGATCGCAATAGCGCGCCATCAAGGCCAAATCGTGGGAAATCAGCAACAACCCTTTTTGCTGCTCTTGACAGAGGCGGGTCAGTTCATCGAGAATTTCAGCCGCCACCGTTACATCTAGGGCAGTTGTTGGCTCATCGGCAATGATGAGCTGCGGGTCTAACAGCAGCGCTAGGGCGATCGCCACCCGCTGCCGCATCCCACCGCTAAACTCATGGGGATACTGATACAGGCGACTCGCAGGAATTTTAACCATTTCTAGCGTCTGCACAATCCGCTGCTGCCGCGATCGCCGACGTAACTGCGGCCAATGGCTGCGCAACAGTTCATCGCAATGCTCATACACACTCATCAAAGGGTTCAAGCGAGTCATCGGGTCTTGAAAGACCAACCCGATCTGCTCTCCTCGCAACTGCTGTAGGTCTTTACGGCTCAACTGGGTGAGCGATCGCCCCCGCAGCACAATCGTTCCCTCAACGATTGACCCCTTGGGCAACAATTGCAAAATTGCCTTACCCAGCGTGGACTTGCCGCAGCCTGACGCTCCTACCAAGCCCAGCCGCTCTCCCGCTGCGAGCGCAAAAGAAACATCATCCACCACAAACCCTGTAGCAGATGATGATCCAGTAGGGGGATAGGCGACCCGCAAATGGTGCAGTTCCAGTAGAGTCGCCATTAACCGTCGATCCTAAGCAGGCTCAATGCGAGCGTAAAAGACCCCTTGAATTTTTACTTCATGCGCTTCGTGGGCACCCATATCATCGTCAGAGAGTTGCTCACTCTCAAATGTACCGGCAATTTCGCCAGTGCGCCCATCAACTTTAGCAACATTCAAGGAAATGTTACCCTTCGTCAGCGAAAAGCGCTTGACATTTGCCCGAGCCAACTGCTCATCGCTGGACTGGGGAATTGCGACTGCCGAATCATAGCCCGCTGCCAGCCCCCGCCCCTTGGGATCAAGGAAATTAGAGGTGCGGTAGGAGGGCACGTTAAATTGGCCACTAAAATCCGTGGAGGTAGTGATACTGGTGATATTGGGCTGCGTCGTTGCCACGAGGTTTTTCACCGTAAACAATAATGGAATCCGCTCACCACCAGGCATTTGCACCGTAATCGGCTGAAAGTCAATCCCATCCTCTTCCACAAAGGTGAGGCTACCATCGCTGTTGACCTTGAGTTCCCCTTGAATCTGATCTAGGCTCGTGGTTTCGCGAGTAACCAACTTTGTTGGCACAAACTCAGCTTCTTGCCGTTTATTCTTTGGCTCTTCTTTCACTAGGAACGTGGTAGGTTGTAAGCACAGTTGCACCACCCGATAGGATTTTGAACTATCAATGGGATAGGAACCCCGCGCAGAATCATCCAGTGTCGGGCAAGTATTGGCCAGACCCGTACCAACAATATCATCGTAGGTTAAAGTCTGTTTTGCGGCCATAGCTGGCGTACTCCAGGAAACTATTCCTAGGCATACCGCCAATAGAGTCGCCATTAAAATGCGATATTTCATGGTTAACCTCAGAAGTCAAAGCATCTCAAAGCAGTCAGAGTTGGGAGATACCCCCGGTTAAGAGTCCAGTGAAGGCAGTGTTACGACTCCCTTTCAATCCATGATTATACGGAGGTTTGCGATCGCCTCAGAAAAGAAATTTCTTGGCGGGTTTTAATTTKCCAGCAATAAAATACCAAATACCATCCGTTGGCAGAGGTGGGCGTCTGCGCCTCCCTGCAAAGTGGGTACACTGGTTACTAAGCGGGAATTGCGGCAAACTGCGGTGGAGAAGGGGTAACCTATGGATGATGCAGAACTCTTTGCGGCTTTCATTGCCGATGCCCTCAGGGGAATTCCAAGTCTGCTCTCTAATGCCAACTATCGGGTGGAGTCTGCCTTTGGCACACTGCAACTGGTGGATAATAAGGCGGGGGTTGTTGCCACCGCCAAGCGTCAAGCGGGCGATCCTCACGATCTCCAAATCATTGTGAAGCGACACTCCGAGGCATGGGAACCCTTGCGTCAAGCCTTGATTACCGCCTCGTTTTTTCCAGACCTAGCAGACAACAACGCACAATTGGTTGCCTTTAGGGCGGTTGATATGCCTGCCGGATGGCAACTCTACGATTGCACCGCTAGCGATATGTGGCGAAGTTGGCGGCGGCAAGCGGTGGATCAGGTGCTAGTTTACACGGCGGGGGCGTGGCGCTCTATTGGTGCAATCTCCTGTAGTGGCGGCGTTGTCTTTATCCCGATCCCCGAACTCAACAGCGAACTCCAGATCACCGGTTCTACTCTGATGTCGTGGTTAGCCGTGCCAGTGACTTAGTCCCTTAATCTAGGGTAGGGGCAGCCACCGTTGGCGATCGCCTTGCCAAATCAAGTACAACCAAAATAGGGCAACCCAGACGGCACCACCACTGAGGCACACTATGTCAGACCAATACCGCGACGACAACATTGGCCAAACCCTCATGAATCGGTATCGCCTTACTGAACTCATTGGCAAAGGTTCCATGGGGCGCGTTTATCGCGCTGAAGACGTGCTGTTAGGCGGTGTGCCTGTTGCCGTCAAATTTTTGGCACAAACCCTACTGAACGACCGCATGAAAACCCGATTTGCCCAAGAAGCGCGAGCGGGTGCTCTCTTGGGGCAAAAAACCATGCACGTCGTTCGCGTTCTCGACTACGGCATGAATAACGAAGAGGTTCCCTTCTATGTGATGGAATTTTTAGAAGGAGATAACCTGAGTGATCTCTTACTGGAGGAACCACTGCCGCTGGCTCGCTTTCTGCGTATTGCGCGGCACATTTGCCTTGGGCTACAGGTGGCTCACGAAGGAGTCATCATCGAAGGCCAAAAATGCCCTATCATCCACCGCGACATCAAGCCCAGTAATGTGCTTGTCATCAACGATGGCACCATGGGTGAACTGGCCAAGGTGCTGGACTTTGGCATTGCCAAGTTTTTAGGCGATATTTCAGAGCAGGGGCAAACCTCCTCCTTTATGGGCACCCTTGCTTACTGCTCTCCTGAGCAAATTGAAGGCCGGGAATTAGATCACCGCTCCGACATCTATAGCCTAGGCATTACCATGTACGAGCTACTGACCGGCAAAATGCCGATCCAAGCCGAAACCCACTCCATCGGCAGTTGGTTCAAAGCCCACCATTTCCAAAAACCCGTACCTTTTCATGTGGCCAGCCCCGGACTCTACGTACCGCCAGCCCTCGAAGAGTTGATCATGTCCTGCATGGCCAAATCTCCGGGAGAGCGCCCCCAAACCACAGCGGAAATTATCCAAACGGTGAGTAGCATTGAGGAACAGCTTGGGATTAGCCGCATCACCCAGCCCGGAAGTGAGCCAGTTGCGGCTAAAACCTCTCAACCTAGTGCTCCCCCAGAGTTACCTATTGCCCTTGCTACGGTAGAAGAGGCGTGCTGGCAAAGTACGTGGCCCAGTGACAAACCCGTTGCTGAAATTGTCTTTCCCGCCCCTCTGTATGCCCAGCGGGAATCAGCGGCGAGCCTTTGGGTGATGCTCCCGCGGGCAGAAATTGATCGGCGGATGCTTAATATTCGCTATAACCAATTTCTGTTTACAACTAGCCCGCATCCGATGATCCTCTGGATTACCGCTATCTACGATCCAAAGCAAGGCCCCCGTTGGCTCCCCTGCTATCTCGATATGAAGCTGCCCCGCAACCAAGAGCTATGCCTACTGCTCTCGGAAACGGGGTACTATCCGCTGCTGTTCTTCTCCCTTGAAGATCCCTTGCACTGCATCAATGTGCGGAACTTTACCATTGCCACCTTTCAACGACAACTGCTGCGCGATTGGGTGGAAACCAGTAAAAACCTGCCCTCGTCAGCCTCAGCGGTCATTAGCCGCAACCTGCTCAAGGCAGAGTTTGAGAACTACAAGCCGCAAATTCTCACCAAGCTAGAAACTGTGAAAACTGCTGCCATGATTGACTAAGCCTAAGGGCGATCGCCTCTTGGCTAGCAATAGAGAAAAATATATTAAGAGATATTGCACAATCGGTAAAGAATTGTTACATTAGGACTACAGGGTTCGATCAGGAGTCAAAACCATGGAAGATACCAAAACCATCAAGTCAGAGGATCGCAATGCATGGGTGTTTGGGTTTACGCCCCAATCCGAAATTTGGAATGGCCGCCTTGCCATGATTGGCTTTGTGGCTGCCCTTTTAACAGAATTGATCACCAAACAAGGCGTGCTTCATTTCTGGGGTCTGCTCTAGACCTTAACTCTCTCCCAATTTTCAGCGGTCAAAGTGTCTTGAGGGGTCAGCAATGGCCTCTTTTTTTTGTGCTTGTTGCGAGGGCTGGCAGGACTGGTTGGCATGGGCCAGTCTCCACGGCAAGCGGCAGAACGTGCGGTAAAATTACTTATCGATTGTGACGGTTTATGCAGCCATTAGGGGTAGGTTTTGCATCTGGCATAGCTCTAGCACGGGGTGCGTATCCTCGTAGGACAGTTCTTGAACGGCGGAAGGGAGATTATGATTCAATTCCACATCCAACCAGATAGCGAAATTCCTGCGTCAACCCAACTTTTTAACCAAATTAGTTTTGCGATCGCCGCTCGCCAGTTTCCGCCGGGGTATCGTCTGCCCAGCACGCGACAATTAGCCATGCAAACCGGGTTGCACCGTAATACGATCAGCAAGGTCTATGAACGCCTTGAAGCCGCCGGTCTGGTTGTTCCCCAAGTGGGTTCCGGCATTTATGTGCGCGCCCTTGGCCAAGAAGAAACCCGCCCCCGGCAGCGGCGACCCGCAGTGGTGCCCGTTCACCGCATTGTCCAAGAAAGTATGGACACGCTTCTGGGCATGGGCTACTCCCTCGGCCAAATTCGGGAGCTATTCTTAGCAGAAATTGATGCCCGCCAGAAAGCGGGAGTGCGGGTTATTGTCACCGTCCCCCGCCATGACCAAGGGGCAGGGGAGTTAATTGTGCAGGAGCTACAACAACTGTTGCCTATCCCTGTGGAGTTAGTGTTTCTAGAGGAACTGGATACGGCATTGCAACCGGAGAATACCGCAACCCTAGTTACCGTTCGCTATTTTGCCAGCATGACGGAAGCCATTACCCGCGACAAGGATGTGCGCGTGTTCTTCATTGACATCTATAGCTATCAGCGGGAGCTTGAGGTGGTGCGGCAATTACCCAAGGGATCCTGCCTTGGCTTGGTCAGCCTCAGTTCCGGCACCCTCGGCGTGGCGGAGGTGATGATTCATAGCCTTCGCGGTGAAGAGCTACTGCTGGTCACTGCCCAAGTCAACGATAGCTATAAATTGAATGCCCTTGTCCACCGTGCGCATACGATCATTAGCGATCGCGCCAGCGGGGATCGCGTCAAGGAAGCCATTGCTGCGGCCCGGAATGATTTGATTCGTATTCCACGCCTGATCTGCTGTGAGAGTTACATTGATCCACGATCCGTGGAGTTGCTCAAACGGGAAATTGGCTTAACTGAGGATTTAACACTGCAAGCCAAAGCGTCTTGAAAGCAACCGTAGCCCCCACAGCTTGGATCGGGCTGTTACTCGAGGGTGTTCAGGCTGTGGGTCAATTGCAAGGCCATTGCTTGATCTTGCATAGCATCAAGTTGCATGTTCGTAAGATACCCTAGGCCAGCGGCCAAAACACAGTAAAGAATGCCTAAAGCACTGAGTTTAGACCAGTGAAGACTCATAAAACGTAGCATAATTCCAACCCCTCGTTACCACATGAGACACCAAAAGCGTAACCAATACGGGATTTCAGGCTACCCTAGGTCAGGCATCGCTACCCGCGACCGCACGTCGTTTGGGTATCAGGCAGCCCCTAAATGGAAAACACCAAAAATTACTTCTAATTCTAGCGATCGCTCTCAGGGAGTGGGCGCAAACGTTACAATTGTTCAACTTGAGCTGAATTAACAGCCACAGGAAACTGCTGCCTCGGTGTTCAAATGGCTTTTCAAAATTGCACTCGAAATACCAATACTTGGGTAGGAATCTGAGCATCAAAATTATTGTCGCCAATGATCCATAGCGATCGCGATCCATCGGCAAAGGGATATCCTAAGGCCATCCCTTCAAGATTGGTTAATGGTATTCCCAAGGTCGTCAAGTCCAGGATCAAGCGTTTGCGCACCGGCTGCAGCGATGGTAAATCTACAGGCAATATGGCCATGCCGAGGGTATCGGTGGCTCCCGCAAGGGACATTTCAAAGAGTTTGATGCCATAGCCATTCTGGGGGCTGTAGGTGCGCTCCAAGCTGAGAAAATGGCCACCATTATCCAGTGCCAGCAGCTCCACCAAGCCATTGGCAATTGACCCCGCTGGAGCCGGATCAAGGGGGTACACATGCTCCGCTAACAGCACTGGCAGCACATCCCCCCGCAAATAGTGCAGCAGCCGACAATAGATTGGCTGATTGGGGCGAAGGTCTTGGCTAAGGGCAGACTCGACCCCGACAAAGAGGCGATCGCCCGTCGGGGAGAGGGTGAGTGCCTCAAAACCAAGATTATTACGAATGCCCTTTTGCCCTGTCTCCTCTGGTAAATAATAGGCCGGAATCGGTAACGCCCGCTCTTGCTGACCGTTTAGGACAAACTCCTTAATCCACGGCAAACTGCTCGTGGCAGTCACCCCTTCACTACTGATCATCAGACGACCGTCAGGGGTAAGGCCAATCCCCTCCGTATCCGCCGTATTGGCAGGATACAGATCACCGTTGGCCTGCGTCAAAAAGGTCACGAACTTTGGCTCAATGGCTCCCTCGTGGGTAGAAACCGCTGACGGCAAGGAGAGCGCCAGCCCATAAAAGCGTGGCTGCTGGCGATCGTCGCTAATGGCATAAAACTGCTGTTGCTGGGGGTTATAGGTCAACCCTGATATCCCCCCCACCACAGTGCCCTCAACGAGCGTACCCGCAGGCAGGCTAAGTTCGCCACGATACTCAACAGTAACATTCAAAAAGAGCCGATCTTCAGCCCGCACCTGGGGCAATGCACACCCCCACAGCAGACTGACCAAAAGGACGCAACCAATACAACCTAGCCAAAAGCGCGGCAAGGGCATGAGCTTGTCCTAGCGATTTCCTGCTTGGTTACTGCCCCCTTGCTGTTGCACCGCAAACTGGATCGCATCAGGGGTTTGAATCAGTTGAATTTGCCCCGCCACCGGATCATTACTCGAGAGCATGGTCGAGACCAGATTATCTAACATAATCACCCGAATGCCCGTATCCCGCGCAAGCTCGGGGCGTTGCTGTCGGGCTTGATCCACCTCTCGTTGCAGTTGAGCGTTATCAAAGTAAAAGGGGATAAACCGCTGCGTGCGGGTTTGGCCATTTTCCCGCACCTGAGCTTCCACTGCAATTGGGTTGCCAGTCTTGGTATCGGCTAAAAAGAATAACGGTGTTCCCCCAGTAAACGGCTGCCCATTTTTGGTGAGAATACGCCCATCCCGCTCGACCAGATCACCACTTTTTTTGAGCATATCCACAGCGGCTTGAAGTTGCTGACTGGAGGGAATAATATCCACCCCGACCGCAGGGTTCTTTTGGCTTTCAATCGCAATTTTCAGAGCGCCACTGAGCGCTGCTGCTGAAACTCGCGCGACACGACCCACGTCCGGTTGCTGGGTCTTGATGGTATTGAGTGCCGTTTGAGCATCCTGTTGATTAATAAAGAAAGTAAACACCTGAACTTTTTTACTTTGATCCTGAGGATTAGGAATCTCAAAGGTGAGGGGTTCCCCTTTATCGTTGGTAATCATGAAAACGGGAACATTATTTAAAATCCGCAGCACTTGTTCTTCGGGCAAGGCAGTGGCCACGTGGTAACCGCCCATGGCTGGTGCCAGCCACAAACTACTCATCAGCCCTGCCAAAACGCCCAAGCGTGCTAATGTTTTCATACTGTCTCCTGTTGGTTTAGTTCAATCTTGGTCTTACCCCTCATTAGAGGAATACAGGGAGCGGTGGCACGGTTCATTCCTCGACAACTCCAACGTTAGCCCTGCCAGCAGCAGGGAATGACTACAAGATGGTATCGAGCCAGACCAGAGACTATGCAGCGGCAATGCTCTAGGAGAGCGAATTAGGTATTTATGCATACTCATATCGCTACGCTTACCCACCCTAAGCTAATTTGACGCGATTCACAAGGGGCGAGTTTTTTATTTGACCATTGAAAAATACCCTGATAAGGCCAGTAGGATGGTTTCAGCGTCACCTGATGCTCCCCGCCCTTAGGCTGCAACCGGGTTTTTGACCTCTGCGAGTAGCTCGTGGAGTTCTGCCCCCTCAACAACCTCTTTTTCAAGGAGTACCTTAGCAATTCGTTCTAGGAGATCGCGGTTTGCCTTTAGGATCTCTAGAGCCTGCTGATGAGCCGTTTCCACAATATCTTTGACTTCCCGGTCAATGGCTCGGGCTGTTTCCTCACTGACAGTACGCAGCATTGCCCCGTCCCCAAGAAAGTTGGCCCGCTGCTCTTCAAAGGCAAGGGGGCCTAATACCTTACTCATGCCATAGCTACGAACCATGCGCTCGGCGAGGTCGGTGGCACGTTGGAGATCGTTGGCTGCCCCGGTTGTCACGCTGCCAAAAATAATTTCCTCTGCCGATCGCCCCCCCAGCAGTGTGGCAATTTGACCGCGAAGCTCTTTCTCGTCGAGTAAGAACCGGTCTTCCGTCGGCAGCTGTAAGGTATAGCCCAAGGCTGCCATCCCCCGCGGCACAATAGAGATTTTTTCAACCCGACCACTCCCCGGCAAGACATAGCCCACCAAGGCATGCCCCACTTCATGGTAGGCAACAATTTCTTTTTCTTTGTCACTGAGGACGCGACTTTTCTTCTCTAAGCCCGCAACAATGCGTTCAATGGCTTCAGCAAAGTCCTGTTGCTCAACATATTCGCGGTGATTGCGAGCCGCCAGCAAGGCAGCTTCATTCACTAGGTTGGCCAAGTCTGCCCCCGCAAAGCCCGGTGTCCGGGTGGCAATAGCCCGTAGATCAACACTGGGGGATAATTTGACTTTTTTGGCATGGATTTTGAGAATTGCTTCCCGGCCACTGAGATCGGGGCGATCGACGAGTACTTGACGATCAAAGCGACCCGGGCGCAGCAACGCCGGGTCTAAGCTTTCAGGTCGGTTCGTTGCCGCCAGCACAATGACCGTCGCCTCCGCAGCATTAAAGCCATCCATTTCCGTTAGTAACTGGTTGAGGGTTTGCTCGCGCTCATCGTTGCCACCATAGAAACCGCTGCTGGAGCGGGACTTACCAATGGCATCCAGTTCATCAATGAAGACAATACAAGGGGCTTGTTTCTTGGCCTGCTCAAACAAATCCCGCACCCGCGCTGACCCCACACCCACAAATAATTCCACAAATTCAGAGCCAGAAATCGAGAAAAAGGGTACATTAGCCTCCCCCGCAACGGCTTTAGCCAACAGGGTTTTACCCGTTCCCGGTGGCCCTACTAGCAATACCCCCTTGGGAATCCGGGCACCAATCTGGATGTAGCGCTGGGGATTTTTGAGGAAATCAACGATTTCCACCAGTTCTGTTTTTGCCTCTTCAACMCCTGCCACATCGTCGAAGCCAATCTTGACGTTATCCCCCTGTACATAGACTTTGGCGCGACTTTTGCTGATGGAGAGCACACCTTGGGCACCTCCCCCCGCTTGCCGATTGGCAAAAAACTGAAAAATTAGCACAAACACAATTGGTGGAATCACCCACCCCAAGATGTTAAAAATCCAGTTGTTTTTTGGTGGCGGTGCAGCAGCAAATTCTACCCCTTGAGACTCTAGAAGTTTTGGCAGTTCTAAATCAAAGATGGGTGTGGTGGACAAAACTTGGGGTGGCTTGTCTCCCTCGGGTTTTAACTGGTAGAGAATCTCGTTTTGACTAACGTAGGCGCGTTGCACCTCCCCTTCTTGTACCTGATGGATGAACATGCTGTAGGGCACTTGGGGAGGGCGCGGTGAAAATAGTTGTGGGAAGAACAGATTAATCAATAAAAAACCAAACCCCAGTAGGAGCAGTACATTGCCAATCCAACGGCTACGGGGGACTTCGGGAGAGTTTTTGATGGCCATAGTACTTATCTTTTACGGTTCTATTACCGATCATGGTGACACTGTTCTGCTACAAAGGGCAAGGCTAGGTCATCTCCCTTCTTTGCAGGACTACCGAGGGAACATACGCCCTAAAGACTAGCTTGCGGGCAGGCTACGCGCCAACCGCTTCCTTGGCCGCATAGAGTACCTCCACGGTGATCTCGGTGATGCCCTGCTCCCTGGCAAATTTTTCGGTGTTGCGCTTGACTTTACCGCGAACAAATCCGGGGATTTTATTCAGTTCCGCTAAGCCATCCGTTGTCCAAGTCAAATCTGTTGCTGCCGACAAGCCTTTATGAATCACTTCTTTGGTGTCGTGACCGCCAAAGATTTCTAAGAGGTGGTCTTCCATGCCGAGGGTAAAGGAGTTATAAATTAAGTCCACCAGTTGATTCGTGCCTTCGTACCCCAAAAAGGGACGATAGCCCACTGGAAAGTCCTGAATATGGATGGGCGCGGCAATGACTCCGCAGGGAATATTGAGGCGTTTGCCAACGTGGCGTTCCATTTGGGTGCCAAAGATGGCAGCCGGTTCAACGCGGGCAATGGCATCACCCACAACGGTGTGGTCGTCGGTAATCAGCACCTCGTCGCACAGGCCAGTCACTTCTGCGCGCAACCAGTCGGCATCGTACTTGCAGTAGGTGCCTGCCCACACCACATGAATTCCCATTTCTCGGGTCAGGATTTTGGTCATGGCAGCCGCATGGGTGTTGTCCCCAAAGACGACGGCTTTTTTGCCGGTGAGATTTTGGCAGTCAATGGAGCGAGAAAACCAAGCAGCTTGGGAAACGTCACGGGTCTGGCGCTCAATCAGGGGTTCATAGTTGACATCTGCCCCTTGCTCGTTGAGGACGGATTGGATGGCGCGAATGCAGCGAGCGGTTTCTATCACGCCCATCGGTGTGATGGTGACGCTGGGCATCCCAAATTCATTGGCAAGGTACTGGGCACTGAGGCTGCCAATTTCTCGGTAGGGCACAAGGTTAAACCAGGCCTGAGGCAGCCGCGCTAAGTCGTGTACCGAGGCACCGGCTGGCAGGACAAGGTTCACTTGAATCCCCAAATCGGCCATGAGGTGTTTGAGTTCGCGGCAGTCGTGCTGGTTGTGGAAGCCTAGGGTGGTGAGGCCAATAATATTAACGCTGGGGGTTGGGGTTTTGGTTGTGCTGAGGGTACCCTGACGGCGGGCTTTTTCAATATAGAACTGAACAATCTGATCGAGGGTGCGATCGGCGGCTTGGAGTTCATTGACGCGGTAGTGGTTAACATCCGCCAAAATGACATCGGCAGTGGTACTCAGGCTGGCGCGCTGGACAAAGTTTTGTAGGTCTTCTTGAAGGATGCTGGAGGTACAGGTGGGGGTTAAAACAATTAAATCAGGATGCTCTTCGCTGTCTTTGCGGGTAATGTTATCGACGACTTTTTCTTGGGAGCCCCGGGCTAAGACGTGGCGATCTACGATACTGGCGGTAAMGGGGGKAAAGTCGCGCTCCCGCTCGAGCATGGATCGCATGACGTTGAAGTAGTCGTCACCAAGGGGGGCGTGCATAATGCCATGGACGTTCTGAAATGAACTGGCAATGCGGAGGGTGCCGATGTGAGCAGGCCCAGCGTACATCCAGTAGGCAAGTTTCATAGGTGACAGTCCTTGGTGTGAGGGTAGGCAGGGGCAACGAGCCTCTGACTAGCGATCGTAACAGTGACGTTTTCATCCGCTGCAAAACTTAGCAAAAGTTTGGAGGAATGGGGGGGCAGCTTAACATACAAACATCATTTCCCCCTGTCTCCTAGAATTGATAGAGATTTGTTGCCACTAAGGACACCCCAGCATGGTTGCTTGTGAATTTAGTCCCGGTCTTGACGGTATTCCCGTTGCCCAATCGGCTATTAGCTATGTGGATGGCCAAGCGGGTATTCTTGAATATCGCGGTGTCCCTATTGAAGAACTGGCGGAAAAAAGTACGTTTCTGGAAACCTCTTTCCTGTTGATCTGGGGGTATTGGCCGACTCAGGAGGAGTTGGCGGCGTTTGAGCACGATATCACCTACCATCGCCGCGTTAAGTACCGCATCCGCGATATGATGAAGTGTTTTCCAGATAGTGGCCACCCGATGGATGCGCTGCAAGCCTCAGCAGGAGCTTTAGGGCTGTTTTACTCGCGGCGAGCACTGGATGATCCGGCCTATATCCGGGCCGCAGTCATTCGTCTGTTAGCTAAAATCCCAACGATGGTGGCAGCTTTCCAGCTGATCCGCAAGGGAAATGACCCGGTGATGCCCTGCGATGAGCTAGATTATGCGGCTAATTTTCTCTATATGCTCAATGAGCAACGGCCTGATCCGTTTGCGGCGCGGGTGTTTGACATCTGCTTAATTCTGCATGCTGAGCATACGATGAATGCCTCAACCTTTTCGGCGCGGGTGACGGCTTCAACCCTCACCGATCCATACGCTGTGGTGGCATCGGCGGTGGGTACGCTGGCAGGGCCGTTGCACGGGGGGGCAAATGAGGATGTGATCAATATGCTTGAGGAAATTGGCAGTGTTGAGAATGTCCGTCCCTATGTGCAAAAGTGTGTGGACAATAAAATTAAAATTGCTGGCTTTGGCCATCGTGTCTATAAGGTGAAGGATCCGCGGGCAACGATTTTACAAAAGTTAGCGGAGCAGTTGTTTGATAAGTTTGGTGGCGATCGCTACTACGAGATTGCCCTGAAGCTGGAGGAGGTGGTGGGCGAGTACCTGAGCTATAAGGGGATTTATCCCAATGTGGACTTTTACTCTGGCTTGGTCTATCGTCGCCTCGGGATTCCCAGTGATTTGTTTACGCCGGTGTTTGCGATCGCCCGGGTGGCTGGCTGGCTAGCTCACTGGAAAGAACAATTGGAAACTAATCGCATCTACCGTCCCACCCAAATCTATACCGGTGCCCATCAGCAGACCTACGTGCCCATGGCAGAGCGAGCATCACGTTAGCTGCTCTAGAAAGGCCACTACCCCCGCCCAGTCCGCCGTTTGCTGGGGATAGGTGATCACTGGCCGCTGCAAGGTGATGAGAGTGACCCCTAGCTCTTGCGCGAGTTCCTGTTTGATCTGTTCACTCTCGGTGCCCGAGGCTTTGGTGACAACCGTGGTAATCTGCCAGTGCTGCCAGAGGGCGCGCTCTAGCTCCCGCGAAACCGGTGGAAATATGGCCACCAGTTGCTGCCGCGCAAACCCCGCTTCTAGGGCAAGGTTTAGGGCATTAGGGGTGGGTAAAATGCGCGCAAACAGGGTGGCGCTTTTTTGTAAAGGGGCAAACGCAGCAAGGAGTTGGCTGCCAATGGTCAGCAGCACCCGCTCACCCACAAGGGAATGGCTCTGGATCAAGGTTTCGACATCGATACAGTTGGGTCGCTCAAGGCTGTAATCGGGACGTTCAAATCGTAGGTAGGGGAGGTGCAAGTCCCGGCTCAGCCCCATGGCTAGGGTGGAAATCGCTGTGGCAAAGGGATGGGAGGCATCCACAATTGCCTGAACCTGTTGCTGCTGAACTAACTGCCGAGCTGTGTCTGGCGTTAAGCGCTCCCCATGGCAGATGAGGCGGGGATGCGGGGGGTATAGGGTACACGCCTCGTCGGTGGTGACGGTTACCCAGCAGGTATAACCAGCGTTGAGCAGGTTGTTGGCCAACCAGCGGCTGTCACTGGTGCCACCAATCAGCCAAATGCACGTGGCCACTCTAACTCAGTAAGGCGCGACGAAAGTTTTCGCGGTAAGAGGCATTGAGTAACAGAGGTAACCACAGGGCACTGAGCAGAAAACGCGATTGACTATAGTAAGTGCGATCAAAGCGTTGCCAAAAGCGAATTGCAATAAACAGATACAGGGCGATCGCCCCGACTGTGAGCATAGTTCCCATAGACACTCAGCCTTTGCGACGTTACCACTTCCACATTACCGGATTGCTGGGGTCGAGGGTGGCGATCACTGGCTGGCTCAGATCATCGAGCATCTCTAGAATTGAGGGATCGAGGCTCAGTTCCGCTGCCTTGAGATTTTCGAGCACCTGCTCTGGATGGCGGGCACCCACAATGGCACAGGTTTGCGGTTGATGCAATAGCCATGCCAAGGCTAAGTTACCGACCGTTGTGCCAAGACTGGCCGCAATGGGTTTCATCAGTTCAATGGCTTCAAGGGCACGGGCATAGGTTTCCCCTTGGAACAGTTGATTTTTGGCACGGTTGTCCTCAGGAGCAAAGCGGTGCTCGGCACCGAAACGCCCGGTCAGTAACCCTTGGGCTAGGGCGGAGTAAGCCAAGATAGTAATGTCGTGCTCAATACAAAAGGGCACTAATTCCGTCTCTGCCCAGCGCCAAAAGAGAGAGTAAGGTGGTTGAACACTGTCAATGCGGCCATACTGCATGGCTTCAAGGAGTTGGGCACGGGAAAAGTTAGATACCCCAATTGCTCGAATTTTGCCCGCTTGCTGTAGCTCCACCATGGCTTGCATGGTTTCACTAATGGGCACAACTTCAGTGCCAAAGGAACCTGAGGGCCAGTGAATTTGATAAAGGTCAATGTAGTCAGTGTTCAGGTTGCGTAGCGATCGCTCACAGGCAGCAATCACCTCTGGGTAGCGCAGATGATTGGCAAAAACCTTAGTGGCATACACACAGCGATCGCGCAAATCGCCAACCGCAGCAGCCACGATCTGCTCCGAGTGACCATCCCCATACACCTCTGCGGTATCAATGGTGGTCATCCCCGCCTCAACCGCAGCACGAATCGTGCGGATGGACTCTTGGTCGTCAATGCCGACCCACCAGCGTTTACCGGCTTGCCACGTGCCCAGAATCAGGGGCGTGATCCGCAGGTTTGTGCGACCAAGAAGACGGGTTTGCATAAGCATTAGCAAGGAACCGTAGGAGAATTATTGATTGAATTCACAACAATGCAGTTACGCCCTTGGCGTTTGGCATCGTAAAGCGCCTTATCCGCAGCATTAAACAACTCTAGGGGGGAAGCGACCCCAAGGGGGATGAGGGAAGCCACACCGAAACTGAGGGTCACACAGTGGCTCACCTGCGAATGTTCATGGACAATGTGACAGTCTTGAAGGGTGTGCTGTATCTGACGGCCAATTAGCTCTGCTTCGCCAAGGTCGGTATTGGGCAACACTATCACAAACTCTTCACCGCCGTAGCGAGCCACAAAATCCCGCGGACGTTGCACTGCCTGCTGCAACACTTGTGCTACTTTTTGGAGGCACAGATCCCCGGCATGGTGCCCGTAGTGGTCATTGTAGGCTTTGAAATAATCCACATCCGCCAAAATTAGGGATAGAGGCTGGCGATCGCGAATCGCTGCAAGCCACTCTTGGCGCAGATAAGCATCAAAATAGCGCCGATTGGGCAACTCAGTGAGGGGATCGGTCACCGATAAATGCATCAACTCCTTATTGGCTGCTTGTAGCTCTGCGGTACGGGCAGCAATAATGGCTGCTTGCTCATTCACAACCCGCTCTAGTTCAATATTGGCCTGCCGCAGCTGCTCATTGAGGAGTTGCAGGCGATAGTTTTGCTCGTCTAGCTTCCGATCTTGGAGGTAACTATGCACAGCTTCTAACACCGTTACCTTTAAGTCTTCAGGAGTCCACGGCTTTGCCATGTAACGATAGAGTTTTGCTAACTTGAGCGCATTGCCCACAGCTTCTAGGTTGGCTTGGCCGGTGAGCATAATTTTTAGGGTATTGGGAGACATCTGATGCATCCGTGCCAACAATTCATCCCCTTTGATATTGGGCATGATATAGTCCGACAGCACAAGCGCAATTTCGTGATCGTCTTCCTGAAGCTCGCTCATCAGAGCAAGAGCATCCTCGCCATCTTCTGCCGTTTCAATGAGACAGTCTTCACCCAAGGCTCGCCGCAGCTCAATGCGCAAACTTTCCAATACGGCTGGTTCATCATCCACACAAATGACAACTGGCTTGCGTTTGGTTGCTTCAGAAGGGAAAAGGGCTGGGTTATCCAAGGTACTGTTCCAAGGGGGTAAAAACAGGGAGTTAAGGAATTCAGACCGAATTTTATTTACGATAACCTATGCAACCAGAAATAATCTAGTGCTCCGAGAACTCAGTTAGCCGTCTCAAGAGAACGTTCTGTAAAAAACTTCAAGAAAAGCGCTCATCACAGTTGTAGCATGCCCCCGTTGTTGCGATAGATCGGTCTGTCTCAAATTCTCATTTGGGACAACTAGACACGTCCTTGCTACTGTGATTTTTGCTGTTAACTTTTCTGGGGTTAATCTAATCAAGACGCAGTCGTTGTTTGACAGCCCATTTACATGCCGCTTTGCTCTGCCATAATGGCTAGCACTGTAATAATAATGTAAACTGCTGATCCCAGAAACCCCAACCCAAAGGCAATCCATGTGAATAGTTTGGCTTTGTTGGATGCATCGAGGGCACCAGCGCGATCGCCGGCGGCCAATTTGGAGTTCACCTGTGCAGCAAAAATAATGGCGACAACACCAAAGGGTAAGCAGCAGCAAACCGTCGAAAGAATCGCTGGTATTAAATAATTAGGAATAGTCTCTTCAGAAGAGGTCATTGCCAAGTTCCTTAAAATAAGTTTATGATTGCTGCGGTAACTTAATAGAGGCACATAACCCCTGCTAAATTGCCAAGCACAGGCTACCTTATTTCCTTAAACAAAGCAATAGTGCTAATCGTTCAAGAACTCCTACCTACTAATGTGAGGTGGGGGTTTCTCGGAGGTTTTTTGATGAACGTCCTCACCCATGGGCAGATGGGGAATGCCGCGAAACGAAGTCAAAGAGTTTTCAAATAGCTCAGCAGATCGGCCATGTCTTGGGGCTGAGCTTGGAACTTTGGCATGGGGGGTGTTTCACCACTTACAATTTGATGAATGAGCTGTGGTTGCGATCGCCGCCGACTAATTTGAATCAGGGTTGGCCCGACTTGCCCTTTTCCCTCCAGCCCGTGGCAGCCTGCGCAATTCATGATATAAATTTGCTCCCCCCGCTTGACATCCGCCACTAGCGATCGCACTGATTGCACGTAGGGATCCGTTAAGGGCAGTAGTAGAGCTACGCCCCAGCAACCGAGCACTGTCAGCAGAATGGCCAACGGGAGTMCCCACCGCCATAGGCTTGAACCAGACGCTACTGTGCTGACTAAACGCATTATATGGATTGGGAAAAGTTAAAAAATGTTTATTATTGTTGCACTTTGCATTCTAAACCGTAATGAGAAGCAGGTTCAAGGCATTGGCACCTATCCTGCCCCAAATTTCCAGCTGCTAGTACTCATTTCAGTGAGTGCTGGCCTAGGTTGGGTAGCAGCCATCTAGGCTCACCCCTAAAAAGCGATCTAAAAGCCGGTAGCGCCAGAAGGTGCGCAACATCAGCACCCATAGGATGACAATCAGGACTGTTCCGGCCCATAACTGCCACGGCATCGGCTCCAGCTCCATCAGCGATCGCAGGCGGGGGGAGACATTCATACCGATAAATAGCGCCAGTAGAGCCACCACAACACCAACATAGCGCCAGTTCCCCACTAAGGGGGCGCCGCCCACCCATACAGGATGGGGAGGTTTCAGGAACAAGACCAAGCAAAGGGATGCCAAGAGGAGGGTGGTCACCAATGCTGTGCGGGCGATCGCGATGCTGTGCTGAATATCGCCAATGACCTCTTGACGGTTTAATAAGGCTGAGTCAAACCCACTCTGGAACAGTGCCATGAGGGGAGTTAGCTCTCGTGCCAATACACCGAGGTACACGAAAATTGCCAATAAAGCCAAGCTGAGGGTAGCAGGGACAACAAAGTGCAAGAGCGAACGAATCAGGGAACGGTAGGGACGCGGCCCCGGCACGGCCCAGAAGGCGACCGCTAAGGTGGGTAACCCCACACCCCACAGGGTTAACAGGGTGTTGTGCTTAATCAGCAGCGGAAAGGCGCGTCCCGCCATGACGGTGACTAGGGACAGTAAACTAAAACTCAGCACCCGCACTAAAAACAGCTTGGTGACATCCTGAATGCCGTTGTAAATGCGCTGACCTTCGCGAAAGGCTTCCGGCAGGGCGGCAAAGGAATCCTTCAGTAGCACAATATCCGCCACATTGCGGGTAATGGCGCTGCCGCTTTCCATGGCAATACCCACGTTGGCCTGCTTCAGAGAGAGGACATCGTTGACCCCATCGCCAATCATGGCGACTTGGTGCCCCTGTGCGCGCAAACGGCTGACCAGTTGCGCTTTTTGATTAGGGGTAATCCGCCCAAAAACCGTGGCGTTAACCGCCATCTGATCAAAGCTTGGCTCATCCAGTCGCGCTAATTCTTGGCCGGAGACCGCGATCGCCTCAGGGTCTAGCCCCACCTGTTTGCCGAGAGCAACAACGGTATCCGCATGATCGCCGGAAATAATTTTGATACGAATCCCCGCCGCCTGAAACCGCTCTAGCACCTCCTTAGACTGAGGCCGCAGGCGATCGCCCACCCAAATCACAGCTAAGGGGCTGAGGTTGGCAGGCAGCAATGGTGCGTCGTTTTGGGCATCCCATTGCGGGAGTGCTGGGCTGTGGGCGAATAACAAAACCCGTAGCCCCTGCTCTCTGCCTTCGTGCAGGTACGCCTCTATTTCAGGATAACTCTGAGCACCCTCTAACAGCACATCCGGCGCACCTAAAATATAAGCGCCGCTCTCATCCCATGCCGCGGCACTCCACTTATAAGCTGAAGAAAAGGGAATTTCGCAGCCTAAGGGGGCAGGGGTTCCCCCCAAGGCCTCACACAGAGCCGTCACGGTACGGTTGGGGGCACTCACACTGGCGGCTAGGGTTGCTAGCTGCTGCTGGGTATTGGCCGGTGCATGGGCTAACAGGTGAATGCTGTGTAACTCAAGGGTATTGGCGGTTAGGGTACCTGTTTTATCCAGACAAAGAATATCAATACTGCTGAGGGACTCAATGGCATTCACTTGCTGTACCAGCACATCTGCGCGGGAAATGCGAATGGCCCCCAACGCATAGGTGAGGGTAATGGTTAGGTACAAGCCAACCGGGACTAAGCCCGCGACCACCGCTGCGGTTTGCACACTCATGGGTAGGGTGGTTAAGCGTACTAGCAGAGATAGCAGCACTAATAACCACAGAAAAATAGCGAGCGCCAGAATCACCCGGATAATTAGGTTGATTTCCTGTTGTAGAGGGGTGAGCTTACGGTGATGGGTTTTCGCAGCCGCGGTAAGCTGTTGTGCCGTACTGGCACTGCCCACCTGCTCAGCCACATAGGCTGCTGCCCCCCGCACGCAAAAGCTGCCGGAGTAGAGGCGATCGCCAGCTTGCTTCGGAATTAAGTCTGACTCGCCCGTCAGTAACGATTCATCAACGTGGATGCTGCCGCTGCCTACCACGGTGCCGTCCGCCACGACCTGATCGCCTGGCTCCAGCAGCACAATATCCCCCACAACCACCTCCGCTGGGTCAATGACTTGATTGTGGCGATCGCGCCGCACCTTCACCCGGGGTCGAGTCAACACGCTAATGGCATCCAGTTGGCGTTTGGCACGAATTTCTTGGACGATACTGATAATGGCATTCAAGAACACCACCAAAACAATAGCGATGACATCCCCTGGCCGTCCTAGCCCCAGTAAGATCACACTAATAAAGGCAAACACCCCATTAATAAAGGTGAAAAGATTTTCTTGGAAAATCTCGCGATAGCTGCGATGATTCTCATTCACCTGTCGATTGCTCTGACCCTGTGCTTGCCGCTTAGCCACCTCAGCAGCGGTTAACCCAGTTAGGTCGTCCATGGTCTAAACATCTGCTGACTTGACCACCAACACCGAGCAGGCAGCATCCGCCACAACCGCACTACTCACGGAGCCTTGCACCACTCGCCGCACTCCCGTTAAGCCCCGACTGCCTAAAACAATCAGGTCAGCACTGTAGATATTGGCCAGTCGTAAAATTTCCTCCACTGGCTCTCCGGTCACAATTTCGATCTCTGAGTCACACGGAAGCCTGCCTTGGAACTGCTTTAAGTGTTGCTCAATACTGCGATAGGTGCCGATCTGCGGATTCGGTGAGGGGCGATCGGCACTCACCCCAAAGCCAGACTCCGTAGGGGAAATCACATGACTTAAAATAATGTGGGCATCGGGGTCTAAGTTCAATTGATCAACCGCTTTCATCACCTGCTCTGCTAAATCACTGGTATCAAGTGCCACCAGAATCGTTTTGAACATTACCCGTTGACTCACTGCCTGTGCTTTCCTAGTCTGCCATAAGACACCAGCCGCCGTAAGCTACGTGCCGATAGGGTTTCTTTACAAAACTTAAAGATAAGCTAAAGCACAGAGCAATCCTCCAAAGCAAGACGCCTAGTGCATCAAGGGGTTTCCCAAGGGAGATCAATTATGAGAACGCTGAAAAAGCTCCCCCGATTCACCTTGATATTTCGTAAGAATTCCGCTATCACGTTAATATAGTTCTCCCGCAGTAAACACTGATGGGAACCTAAGCCTACCGCTAGCCCTTGCCATACGTAATAGGTAAAAGCGCCTAATAATGTTGTGGCAAGGTTAATGGTTGGATTTTAATTTATAAGCCAAATTAACAGGATGCTGGGGCGATCGCTCCCTTTGGGGGTGACAATAGCAATACCAGCAACTGTCATCTTCTAAATCTGGCATCTAAATATCTGCAAGAGGATTTAATTCCATGACAATAGCAATCGGACGTGCGCCAGCGGAGCGAGGATGGTTCGACATTCTCGACGACTGGCTCAAGCGCGACAGATTTGTGTTTGTGGGCTGGTCAGGCATCCTGCTGTTTCCCTGTGCCTACCTTGCCCTGGGTGGTTGGCT
>NZ_JAKLTU010000062.1:0-3012 GCF_022570815.1 Synechococcus sp. PCC 6716 | reverse complement strand
TATTTCAACGCAGCTTAGTGATTTTGGAGCAAGCCCTAGGCACCAACCATCCAAAAGTGGCCACCACACTCAACAACTTGGCGTTGTYSTATGMAGCACAAGGGGAATATAGCAAAGCCGAACCGCTATTGCAGCGCAGTTTGGCGATCAGGGAGCAAGCCTTGGGCACCAACCATCCAGAAGTGGCCACGACCCTCAACAACTTGGCGCTACTGTATGAAAAGCAAGGGCAATACGCCAAAGCCGAACCGCTTTACCAACGCAGCTTGGTGATTTTGGAGCAAGCCTTGGGCACCAACCATCCAGAAGTGGCCACCACCCTCAACAACTTGGCACGGTTGTATCAAAAGCAAGGGCAGTATGCCAAAGCCGAACCGCTATTGCAGCGCAGTTTGGCAATTTTGCAACAGACCCTAGGGGCTAGCCACCCAAATGTGGCCGCTGTCCTCAACAACTTGGCACGGTTGTATCAAAAACAAGGGGAGTATGCCAAAGCCGAACCGCTATTGCAGCGAAGCTTGGCAATCAGGGAGCAAGCCTTGGGCACCAACCATCCAGAAGTGGCCACGACCCTCAATAACTTGGCACGGTTGTATCAAAAGCAAGGGCAGTATGCCAAAGCCGAACCGCTTTACCAACGCAGCTTGGCAATCAGGGAGCAAGCCTTGGGCACCAACCATCCAGAAGTGGCCACGACCCTCAATAACTTGGCGCTGCTGTATGAAAAGCAAGGGCAATACGCCAAAGCCGAACCTTTACTACAGCGCAGCTTGGTGATTTTGGAGCAAGCCCTAGGCACCAACCATCCAAAAGTGGCCACGACCCTCAACAACTTGGCGCTGTTGTATGAAGCACAAGGGGAATATAGCAAGGCCGAACCGCTATTRCAGCGCAGYTTGGCGATTTTGGAGCAAGCCCTAGGCACCAACCATCCAGAAGTGGCCACGACCCTCAATAACTTGGCGGTGCTGTATCAAACGCAAGGCCAGCATAGTGAGGCAGAATCTCTGTACTTGCGCAGTTTAGCGATAACGCAACAAGCCCTAGGCGCCAACCATCCAAAAGTGGCCACTACCCTCAACAACTTGGCGCTGTTGTATGAAGCACAAGGGGAATATAGCAAGGTCGAACCTTTACTACAGCGCAGCTTGGTGATTTTGGAGCAAGCCCTAGGCGCCAACCATCCAAAAGTGGCCACGACCCTCAACAACTTGGCGCTGTTGTATGAAGCACAAGGGGAATATAGCAAGGTCGAACCTTTACTACAGCGCAGCTTGGTGATTTTGGAGCAAGCCCTAGGCACCAACCATCCAGAAGTGGCCACGACCCTCAATAACTTGGCGCTACTGTATGAAAAGCAAGGGCAATACGCCAAAGCCGAACCKYTTTWACAGCGCAGCTTGGTAATTTTGGAGCAAGCCCTAGGCACCAACCATCCAGAAGTGGCCACGACCCTCAACAACTTGGCGGTGCTGTATCAAACGCAAGGCSAATATAGCAAGGCCGAACCTTTACTACAGCGCAGCTTGGTGATCAGGGAGCAAGCCCTAGGCACCAACCATCCAGAAGTGGCCACGACCCTCAATAACTTGGCGCTGCTGTATGAAGCACAAGGGGAATATAGCAAGGCCGAACCTTTACTACAGCGCAGCTTGGTAATTTTGGAGCAAGCCCTAGGCACCAACCATCCAGAAGTGGCCACGACCCTCAACAACTTGGCGGTGCTGTATCAAACGCAAGGCCAGCATAGTGAGGCCGAACCTTTACTACAGCGCAGCTTGGTGATTTTGGAGCAAGCCCTAGGCACCAACCATCCAGAAGTGGCCACTACCCTCAATAACTTGGCGCTACTGTATGAAAAGCAAGGGCAATACGCCAAAGCCGAACCGCTTTACCAACGCAGCTTGGTAATTTTGGAGCAAGCCCTAGGCACCAACCATCCAGAAGTGGCCACGACCCTCAATAACTTGGCGCTGCTGTATGAAGCGCAAGGSSAATATAGCAAGGCCGAACCTTTACTACAGCGCAGCTTGGTGATTTTGCAACAGACCCTAGGGGCTAGCCACCCAAAWGTGGCCRCTRYCCTCAACAACTTGGCGCTGTTGTATGAAGCACAAGGGGAATATAGCAAAGCCGAACCTTTATTACAGCGCAGTTTGGTGATTTTGGAGCAAGCCCTAGGCACCAACCATCCAGAAGTGGCCACGACCCTCAACAACTTGGCGCTRTTGTATGAAGCACAAGGGGAATATAGCAAGGCCGAACCGCTTTACCAACGCAGCTTGGTGATTTTGGAGCAAGCCCTAGGCACCAACCATCCAGAAGTGGCCACGACCCTCAATAACTTGGCGCTGCTGTATGAAAMGCAAGGGSAATAYRCCAAGGCCGAACCTTTACTACAGCGCAGCTTGGTAATTTTGGAGCAAGCCCTAGGCACCAACCATCCAGAAGTGGCCACTACCCTCAACAACTTGGCGGTGCTGTATCAAACGCAAGGCCAGCATAGCAAGGCCGAACCTTTACTACAGCGCAGCTTGGTAATTTTGGAGCAAGCCCTAGGCACCAACCATCCAAAAGTGGCCACGACCCTCAACAACTTGGCGCTACTGTATGAAAAGCAAGGGCAATACGCCAAAGCCGAACCGCTTTACCAACGCAGCTTGGTAATTTTGGAGCAAGCCCTAGGCACCAACCATCCAGAAGTGGCCACGACCCTCAACAACTTGGCGCTGTTGTATGAAGCACAAGGGGAATATAGCAAGGTCGAACCTTTACTACAGCGCAGCTTGGTAATTTTGGAGCAAGCCCTAGGCACCAACCATCCAAAAGTGGCCACTACCCTCAACAACTTGGCGCTGTTGTATCAAGCACAAGGGGAATATAGCAAAGCCGAACCTTTACTACAGCGCAGCTTGGCGATCAGGGAGCAAGCCCTAGGCACCAACCATCCAGAAGTGGCCACGACCCTCAACAACTTGGCGGTGCTGTATCAAGCACAAGGGGAATATAGCA
>NZ_JAKLTU010000012.1:0-21187 GCF_022570815.1 Synechococcus sp. PCC 6716 | reverse complement strand
TCCATCTTTCGAATCTCTTCCGATCTCAAAGATGGCTCTAAACGATTCCTTCTCCTGATGCATTCGAGCCAGACTTGGCACTACTTCTCGAATTTCTTCCAGTTTTGCTTTTTGCTTCTGAGTTAGATTTTCCTCCGGCTTGAGTAAGGCATATTTACTTTGTTTGAGCGCGGCTGCAATCTGGGCTTTCTGGACTTCATTTACCGTCTGCTCATTCGCTTTACAAATACTTTGTCGAGCCTTATCCAATTCCTGATTCACAATTTTCATAACATGAAATCGGTCGGCAACCACCATAGCATTAGGTAGGAGTTGATGAACCAAACTTTTATAGTTTCCGGACAGATCAATACTCACCTCAATAATTTGATTGAGTACTGCTGCTCCCCATACCTCAAGCACTTGCCTCACATCTTCCTGCTTGCGAGAAGGGGCAAAGGCAAGGGGAATTCACCGCTCTAAATCGACCAAAACAACTATGTAATCTCCTTGTCCTTTACGTAAGGAAATCTCATCTATACCTAATCGTTTTACTGAACTCACATCGACGTGGAGTTTTTTTTTTACTGACATACTGTACCATTGACCATACTTCTTCATCAGTGAGACCATGTGAAATTGCAACATTATGAATGTCGCTGTGCAAAACCTGTTGATCAATTGACTGAGAAAATCAATCCGAATTAAAACAGGTCGGCTTTGATGTATCTCTGAACTTAACTTCTGATAGTGCGGGCAGCTTGCTTCTTCGTTGAGATGTCGCAGTTTTAAGTTCGCAAGTAAGTCACAGACAGATGATAGACCAGTGCTTTCTGTTGCATCGTTTGAAAAATATTGTAAAAACCATTGGCACGAGACGGAGTCAGGCTGACATCCAGTCCGGTTTGCTGAATGAAATCGGGTGTTAACTGGATAATTTCTGCGGGAGCCAACCCGTTCAATCCTTCAACTAACAGCCCCACTAGTCCCTTGGTTAGTTGAGAGTCGGAATCTCCCTGAAAGATCACCTTTCCCTGCTCCAAACTCGCAGTCACATAGACTTGAGAAACACAACCAGGAACCCGATGGGCTACCACCTTTTGCTCATCGGGAAATGGCGGCAAGCGCTTAGCAAAGCAAAGCAAGTACTCATAGCGCCGCTTCGGTTCCGAAATCTGTTGGAACCGCTGGATAATTCGCTCAAGGGAGGCAGGCAAGGGGTGAGAGACGGGTGACATACTGTTCTAGCAGCACACTACCTATAAAAATGAAAATCACTCTCATTATATAGTGAAGTGGGTGAAAACTGAAGCCGTTCTTCGCAAGCGATACTACCCCTGCAGTTGATCTACTTCCTATGCAGTACCAAGGCACACTGCTATAAGCGGTTCGCTAACTTAGCTGAGGGGGTTCGGGGGTAGATAAGCCCCGCACTGTACTGTCGAGAGGTGGTCAGTGACGGGATACAGCCCCCCCGCGCCAGTCGCAGACTGGCAATGATAAAACAGAATTGGTTATATAAAACGGCGTTTCCGGAATCTAATACAACTACGCGGTAGGGCATTCCGTGTCTGCTTGCAGAGAGTTCTTGCAATGGCTCCTCGACGAAGCGAGAAGCCTGCACTCTAACCGAAGTTGTGTTTACTCAACAAGGTTGAGTGGCGGGAGTATGTCACCTAGACTTGAAATTCAGAATGTGTCATAGTACCTTACCTATTGTGTTATTATTAGGCTACTTGCTCGGTTCTGATGGGGATCAGCCATCAGACGCAAGGGGGAAAGTCCGGTGCAAATCCGGCGCTGTCCCGCAGCTGTGAGGAGAGGCGCAACTCTCTGAGTCAGAATGCCCGCCGAGTTGTAAACCCGTTACACAAACATCTGCGAGGTACGGATGACGCAAACTTCAAGCTTTTGCGACTGGATTTCTATTGACATTTTAAGGTTGTAGCGTTCTTAGCTAACTCTGTAGGCTGGGCGTGAGGTTTTTGTGTGGTGAGGCTACTTGATCAAGGGTAGCCACTCTCTGTACTAGCAATTTAAGGTTAGATCTCTCGCTCTGTCTTTTTGTTCGTGGGCTACCTCCCAATTGGGAGGTGGTACTCCTTGTTTGCTTATTTACAGAACTTAGGACGCTACAACAATGACCATTCAAACTGCAACGCTGGGATATCCTCGCATTGGTAAAAATCGTGAGCTTAAAAAGGCATTGGAAACCTTTTGGAACGATAAGTCTGACATCGGAACGTTGCTGCAAACGATGCGCGAGGTTGAATTTGAAAACTGGAAGGTGCAACTGGAAGCAGGAATTGATCGCATCGGTGTTGGTGACTCCACCCTTTACGACCACGTGCTGGATTGGAGTATTCGCCTAGGGTTGATTCCCGATCGCTTTCGTCATCTGTCGGGACTCGACCAATACTTTGCAATGGCACGGGGCAAAGGTGGCATTCCAGCACTAGAAATGACCAAGTGGTTTGATACCAACTATCACTACTTGGTGCCCGAAATTGACCCGATTGTACAACCAACAGATTTTAGCGATTTTCTAGAAACAGTGCATCGTGCCCAAATTTTCTTGGGTGAACGGGCAGTTCCCATTGTACTAGGCCCCCTCACCTTGGTACGGCTTAGTCGTCTGGCGTTAAACCTAGAGCAAGCGGTTTCCTATCTGCTCGATCGCTATCTCGTCTTACTCAGTGAACTGAAAAATCTGGGTGTGGTTGAAGTACAAATCCATGAACCCGCTTTGGTTCTAGGAGATGCTAACAACTTTAAGGAACTGTATCAGTCAACCTATGATTCGCTCCATCGAATGGGTTTACCTATTCACCTCGTCACCTACTTTGATGATTTGGGAGCCACGTATCCGTGGGTGATGAAGTTACCTGTTGCTGGCATCAGTTTAGACTTCACCCGTGGACGCAATCTTGACTTATTGCAGCAGCACGGATTTCCAGCCGATAAACAGTTGGGTGTGGGGATTGTGAATGCGCGAAATATCTGGAAAATTCGTCCTGAATCAGTGTTATCAACACTAGAAACCATTTATGGCATTACGCCAAATATTCGGTTGCATCCTTCATCATCCCTGCAATTTGTTCCCTATGATGCGACGCGAGAAACAAAACTGGCGGAACCCCTGCGAAATGTGTTGAGTTTTGCGGAACAAAAGCTGGATGAGGTGGTGCTCTTGGCTCAAACGCTTGACGGTAATGATCTGAGCGATCGATTAGCAGTCGTGCAAACCCACTGGCAAGCCTTTGAGCAGTTCAGCCCTGTAAATTCAGAAGTACAAGATCGGCTCCGCAACCTGACTGTCAGTCATTTGGAGCGCGCGATGCCCTATGAGCAACGCAAAAAACTCCAGCCAACGCTGCCGCCCTTTCCGACCACAACCATTGGCTCATTTCCACAAACCTCAGAGGTACGGCAACTCCGAGTCAAGCTAAAACGGGGTGAAATCACTCAAGCCGAATACGAGGCGGCGATCGATGCAGAGATTGCCAAGTGCATTCAAATTCAAGAGGAAGCTGGGCTAGATGTGTTGGTACATGGCGAGTTTGAACGCACTGACATGGTGGAATTCTTTGGACAACAGCTCTCTGGATTTGCCTTTACCGAACACGGTTGGGTGCAAAGCTATGGCAGTCGCTGTGTGCGTCCACCAATTATTTACGGAGATGTTATCCGAACCCAACCTATGACTATTCGAGAGTTCAAGGTGGCGCAATCCCTCACCGATAAAATTGTGAAGGGGATGCTGACTGGACCCGTGACGATGATTAACTGGTCGTTTACCCGCACGGATATTCCTCGCAGTGAACAGGCAATGCAGATTGCGTTGGCACTGCGGGAAGAAGTGGCAGATTTAGAAGCGGCTGGGGCGAAGATAGTGCAAATTGATGAACCCGCTCTAAGGGAAGGATTGCCCCTGAAGCCAGAACGCTGGAATGAGTATCTGTCTTGGGCGGTCGATGCGTTCCGTTTGGCGGCAGGAGTTGCCAAGCCCGAAACTCAAATTCACACCCACATGTGCTACTCCGAGTTTGGCGACATTATTCAGCACATTGAGCATCTGGATGCGGATGTGTTGTCGATCGAGAATAGCCGCAGCAACAATGAGACCCTATTTGAAATTACGGATGCAGGCTACCAACATCAAGTCGGTAACGGCGTTTACGATGTCCATAGTCCAGCCATTCCTAGCACTGACCAGATGGTTCAGCAGATAAAAACCGGGATTGCCAATCTACCGATCGAACAGATTTGGGTCAACCCTGATTGCGGGTTAAAAACACGGCGCTGGGAGGAAGTGATTCCATCGCTGAAAAACATGGTAGAAGCCGCAAAAATCATTCGGGAGGAAATCAATGCGTCCAACGAATGATCTCTGGCGAGGCAACTTTGGCTACTGGCAGAACCGCTTTATTCAGCACAATCTTTTGACCATCGGATACACGGCATGGCTCGGTTACGCAAACCAGGGACGGGGCATGGTTGTCTGCGATGTCGTGGATGCTATCCCTCCTACTATCGACTGGCGCATTGATACTGTGACGTTCCATCAGGCATTCATTCCTCAGTTCCAATCTTGCACCTATATGCAAGCACTGGAACTAGAGAAAACAGCGGTGCAGGCTTTGTTGGAGTCGATCGCCACCTATGACCCAGCTCAGGCGATCGTGGTGCTGGTCACTGGTGACGGTGCCGTAGATATCAACCTGCTGCAAAACCTGGCGATTTCCCCAGCTAACTGTTATGAGCAAGTGCGACGACGCTGGGCAGAATTTCAGCCTGATTTAAACACCCAGAGGAGGTGTCCATGAGTGAAGTCCCTGAATCGATGGATTGGCAGCAAGAGTTTATTGCCACGAATTTGTTGGCGATCGGCTACAACGCCTGGGCAGGTTATCTCGGCGGGGAACGCGGTGCCATTATTTKCAGCACTAATTCTCCGACGGTTGGCATTGCGGGAGAATCCTTCCGCACTTACTTTATTCAGCGATCGCGTCTGGCTGCTTTTCTGAACGCCTGGTTAGCCGCTCCCGACACGGTGATTCTGCACCACCACTTTATGAATGCTCACATTCTGGAAGCGGTGGATTCTTACAATCCAACAACTGAATTGGTCTTTCTGATAGAGTCGTTTAACCAAGTGACGTTCTTTTACCTGAAAAATTTACCGATCACGCCACCCCAATGTTACGAGCAAGTGTGTAAAACCTGGGAGGAGTTTCAGCCAGCGATTTGTGCATTACAAAAGAATGTTGTGTCGTGACTCGGATGATCAATAGCACTACGGCTACTGAATCTCTAAACCGATCGCCCAATTCAAGATCCATTATGCTCAAGTATTACCTGCATCGCTCTGGAAAAATTCCTACATCCGTTCATCCATTTGTGAAACATCAAGTCATCTCTCAATCTAATTCACTTCCTCAATTCGATTCAATGCAAATGATCAATCGCATCAACAACTTTATTCTCTCTAAAGTTCGAGCTGCTCTTCGGCAGAAACGCTAATGCAGCTACATTCGTTCAAGTACTTAGCATGATGAACATTTTCTTAGGGGCGATCGCCCTTTCACTGTCCTTATTGCTGATCGGATTCATCCTTTACTTGCTCTTTCCCCGCAAGTATCAGTCTGCTGATTCTGTTGCCAATTCCTATGACGATTGGACCAAGGACGGCATTCTGGAGTTCTACTGGGGCGAACATATTCACCTAGGGCACTATGGCACTCCGCCCCGCCGCAAGAATTTTCTCAAAGCCAAGGAAGACTTTGTGCATGAGATGGTGCGCTGGGGAGGACTCGATCATCTTCCCGCCGAAACCACTGTTTTAGATGTGGGCTGCGGTATCGGTGGCAGTAGTCGGATTCTGGCACGGGATTATGGCTTCCATGTGACTGGCATTACCATCAGTCCTCAGCAAGTTAAACGTGCCCAAGAATTGACACCGCCTGGGGTGAGTGCCCAGTTCCAAGTTGATGATGCCCTGGCACTGTCCTTTCCCGATGCCAGTTTTGATGTGGTCTGGTCGATTGAAGCAGGTCCTCACATGCCCGATAAAGCACAATTTGCCAGAGAGCTATTGCGCGTTCTGAAACCGGGTGGAATCTTGGTGGTGGCGGACTGGAATCAACGAGATGACCGCCAAAAGCCCCTAAATTTTTTGGAAAAACTCGTCATGCAGCAACTGCTAGATCAATGGTCTCATCCGGCATTTTCCAGCATTGAGGGATTTACGGAATTATTAGAGGCAACGGGACTGGTCGAGGGAACTGTAACGACAGCGGACTGGACTGCTGAAACCCTACCTTCATGGCTCGATTCCATCTGGCAGGGAGTGGTGCGTCCAGAAGGAATTATTCGATTTGGCTTGATCGGGTTGATTAAATCCTTGCGAGAAGTGCCCACCTTCCTATTGATGCGGCTGGCATTTGGAACTGGGCTATGTCGCTTTGGCATGTTTCGGGCAGTACGGACGAATTGCACCGTGCCATCTACAAAAACGATGGAAAACCAGATTGCTTCTGTTTAGGTTCTCAGGAAACGCCATGTCACAAGAGACTTTATTAGTTTGTATTCTCTGCCAATCCTCTCAAACTGAAGAGAGGCAAGCGGGTTTGAGTGAGGGACAATTCCTGTTCAATCAACTCCAGGATGGGTTGGAAACCAGTAGCGAAGCTTGCATCCGGCTTCAACCTGTTCGCTGTATGGGAGCGTGCGATCGCGCCTGTGTGGTCGCATTCATGGCTCCCAACAAGCTCACCTTTATTCTGAGCCAACTCTCCCCCTCCAATTCAGTCCCAGATCTGCTGGAATTTAGCCGTCAATATATCACTGCTTCAGATGGCAAAGTTCCCTACAAAGACCGCCCTGCGACCGTCAAACAGAATATTCATGCAGTTCTGCCGCCATTGCCGAACCAACCTTAAAATCACTTAGGAGTCAATCATGCACAAAATTCCTGTAACCGTCGTCACGGGCTTTTTAGGAGCCGGAAAAACCACTCTCGTGCGTCATTTATTGCAGAACAATCAGGGTCGTCGCATTGCCGTGCTGGTGAATGAGTTTGGTGAAGTCAGCATTGATGGTGAGTTGTTGAAATCCTGTGGGGTTTGTGACGATGATGAAGATCACAACACGAACATCCTGGAATTGGCAAATGGCTGTTTGTGTTGCACCGTTCAGGAAGAGTTTTTGCCAACCATACAGGAGTTGTTAAAAAGACGCGATCGCCTCGACTGCATTTTAATCGAAACTTCTGGTTTAGCTCTGCCCAAGCCTTTAGTACAAGCCTTTCGCTGGCCTGAAATTCGCACTGGGGCAACCGTTAACGGCGTTGTGACTGTTGTGGATTGCGAAGCCCTTGCCAATGGCCAATTTGTGGGCGATCTAGATGCGCTGGAAGCTCAACGGCAAGCTGATGACAATCTGGAGCATGAAACTCCCATTGAAGAACTGTTTAAAGATCAACTGGCGTGTGCCGATATGGTGTTGTTAACGAAGGTTGATCGGGTTGACTTAATGACTCAACATCGTATTCAGCAGTGGTTACAAAAAGAATTGCCAAATGGTGTCAAGATTGTGCCCTGCAAGCAGGGAGAAATTAGTCCCGATCTGTTGCTAGGGTTTAACGCAGCCGTTGAAGACAATCTCGACTCCCGTCCCAGCCATCATGATACGGAAGAGGAGCATGAACACGATGAAGACATTACTTCAATTCATGTCATTTTAGACGAAACATTTGACCCAGCGGAGTTGGTTAGTCGCTTGCAATCTCTGGTTCAGCAGTATGAGATTTATCGGATTAAGGGCTTTGTAGCGGTGCCCAATAAAGCCATGCGGTTAGTCGTTCAAGGCGTTGGCAATCGATTTGATACCTTTTACGATCGCCCCTGGCAACCCAATGAACCGCATCAAACTCGATTGGTCTTTATTGGGCGATCGCTGAATTCAGAACAAGTTTTCTCTGCACTCCAGAAGAGTAACAATGCTCAGCCAGTTTAGCGTTGTATAGAAAATTTCTTTTTGTGATTATTTTAACGAACTTTCTGGCGATGGACTACAACAGTTGAAAAGGGCAGTAAATCAAATAAATCTGATCTAGGTCGAAGCTGAAACTTCGGGAATTTTAATTGCCAATCTTTCCAGATTTGCAAATAACGCGATGGTTCATGCCCTGCCTTTTGCGGCGGCAGCAAAGCTCCCGTCAAAATAGTCTGATCCAGGATAGCTTCAGCAAGCCCAACTACCTCGGAAAGATTGGCTTTTGTCAAATTGGTGTGACTCAAATTAGCCTCAGTTAAACAACTTTGGTGCAAGTTTGCCAGAATCAGAAATGCCTTGGTCAAATTGGCTTGAGTTAAGTTAGCAGCACTGAGATTAGAGTGAATTAAAAATGCCCCACTTAGATCGGCACGATGCAAGTTCGCACCAGTGAAATCAACGCCCATCAGGGATGTGCCACGCAAATCGGCACAGTTTAGATCAATGCCTTGCAACCGGACATCCCTGAGATAAATACCACGTAAATTGACTCCTCGAAAATCACGTTCTCCCCGTCGATAGCGTTCTAAAAGTTCGTCTGCTCTCATGTGGAATGGTTTGACCCGATTGCTTGCAGTTTTGCACTTCGGCATAATTTAACAGACCACACCTAGTCTGACTATCCTGGTCAGGGGCATTTGAGGATTACGAAATGATTAAAGGTATCAATACTCTGAGTTGGGTCGCAATACTGTGTGGAATGTTGTTCAGCTTGTTTCAACTGGGCTTGTTCCAGAAGTTGGAGGAACTGTTGATAATCAATGCCCAACAATCGTTAAGTGCGGTGGGGGTACTTGTGAATATAATGAAGTGGATTCTTCATCGTTGGTAGAGCGGCAAAAACTCCGTTCTACCATCTTTCTTCTCCACCTTTTATATTTCGGACAGGTCTATTTAATATTGAATGTAGAGGAATAAGAAGATGGTGATTGACCGATCTCAGCAAGACTTCCTTCAACCGGACAACCCGGGGGAGCATCCCACTTATGCAGAAATAATCAACTCGCAAGCAACCCGTTGAGGTAGGCACAGCGCAAACTCAACATCGGATTGACTGAAGCAATGTTCCAACGCGCCCCTGAGATTTGTAAGCGTCGTCCAATCTGTTTGACTGCCGATTCCACCGCCCCTGAACCAATCGAGGCGAGTTGTTGAGCTTGGTAGTGGGCATAGTTGACGATGCGGGCGTGATGCTTGTCTAGATAAGCTGAAAAATTGCGTGCTTGTTTCCTTCGACAATCAGCAAACAATGCCTTCGCGGGTTCCACTTGTCCCTGCCACAGCAAGGATTCGGCTTGTTTGAGGCGTTTGAGCGACCCGCCCACTTTGTAGAGGTTCTCTTTGAGATGATACCAGTCGAGAATTTCTCTGCGCGCATCGGCAGAGGCAATGTCTGCAAACAAATTCCAAACTCCATCATGTCCATCGCCTAAACACACCACCGGGGCAAGCAACCGTTGGGCATTGAGGTAATCCACTAGCGTCGGGTTGTCCTGATAAAAGGCAGCATAGTATGTCCCCTGCACCCGCACTGCTTTGTAGTCTCGCCACGGGCTGTCGCTCTGTTTGAGGTCTCGTAAGCGCACTTTCCCACCGTCAATGCTGATCTCAGTTACACCTTGTTTGGCTTCTGGCAACGCAAATGCTTGGCGGCCGACTAATCGTTGTTGGGTGGAGTGTCCCACTGCTATCCCGGTCAATGCCGCAATGTCTGCTTCGGCATCCTGGAATGACTCATTGGCACTCAGGCGCAAACAAGCCTTCTCTAAAACCCCACTCATCCGACTCCGCGCCTTGACCCCCAACCGTTCCGCTTGATGCTTTTGCACCCGCAACTTGCCCACCAAGCTCTTTAGCGGTCGGCTTCGCCCTTTTCTAGGTCGGACGGCACAGTTGACAAAAAAAGGGCAACCTCTGGACTGACGTGTTCGAGCATCTGTTGTCTCACTGTTTGCTCGATCCCTTCGAGGGTTTTCAAGTTGGCTTGATCGCTATTGCGATGAAGAATCTCTGCAATCTCTTGGCTGCAAGCCTTGATTCGTTCTTGCTCTTCTGGAGTCATCGCTGCTTCCTCTTACCCGACCTCTCTATTCTCGCGCTCTTCTGTGTTTTTGCATAACTGGGATGCTCCCCAACCCGGCGTTGAGTGATGGACATACCGCGAGCCTGGCAAATTGTATCCATGAACTACCTGCTGGAGAACGCTATCTTTATCAGCTTTTCAGCCTGATTGAAGTCGGTGATCTAACGGTTACGAATCCAGAAGGCAAAGTATTCCACTTTGGTCAGGTAGATTCTGATCTACCCCTCCACCTGATCATTCACAATTCTGATACCTGCGATTGTCTTCTAGCCTTCGGTACGCTGGGTTTTTGCGAAGCCTATATGGACGGTTGGTGGGATGAAGAGAATAACAACTTGGTTGAACTGATTGGGCTATTTTATCGGAGTAATGTTTACGCAAAAGCGCGGGATCGAGTCACCCTTGCCCTAGCACTCAAAATCATCACACAACGGTTGCGAACCTTACCCATTCTGATTCAAAACAGTCGCAGGAATGTTCAGCATCACTATGACCTGGGCAATGATTTTTACCAGCAGTTTCTAGATTCGACGATGACCTATTCCTGTGGCTATCAGCTTCAGGAAACCGACTCTTTGGAGCAGATGCAGCGTCAGAAGTATGAGTTGATCTGTCGCAAACTGGCACTACAGCCCGGAGAATCGCTGATCGATATCGGCTGTGGCTGGGGKGGAATGCTGCTCTATGCCGCCGAACACTACGGTATTTCTGGAACCGGAGTAACGCTAAGTGAGCCACAGGCAACGCTGGCGCGAGAGCGGATTGAGCAGAGAGGATTGGGCGATCGGCTTGAGATCATCACTGCTGATTATCGGGAAGTGGAGGGACAGTACGATAAGTTTGTCAGTATTGGCATGTTTGAGCATGTGGGTAAAGGCAACTTTGCCACGTTCATGCAAAAAGCATCAGATTTATTAACTGCTAACGGAACTGGACTACTGCACACGATCGTGACCCAAAGTGATGAACGCAATGGAGCCTGGGTAGATAAATATATTTTTCCAGGTGGTTATGCGCCGCAACTGCATGAATTGGCTCAGGAACTATGGGCAGCCAAACTCTCAGTCGCACACTGCGAGAATTTGAAACCGCATTATGCTGAAACGCTGAAACGGTGGGCAAAGAATTTTACAACCCACGAGACAACGATCACTTCCCTCGATCCCCGCTATGATGAACGGTTTCTCCGCATGTGGTATCTCTATCTGCAATCGTTTGAAGCATCGTTCCGCTACAGTGAATTACACGTTTATCAACTTCTCTTTTACAAAGGTAAGCAATGGCAATTAGATGTACCGATGACCTTTTCGATTTAACGATCGGCGCAGTTCGTGCAAGAGCTAACGATCAATGACATGAATACTCTGGGTTGGATAGCAATACTGTGCAGGGTTTTGGAATTTGATGGAAATCAGATCACTGCTACTGATACAGCAGATGGGCATTACTGCCATTGACTCCACTTTGTTGAAACAGCGATAAGGAGATCATCACTAAAATCACCCATGCCAGGCTGTTAAACACCGCTATCCACTTTCCCTGAAATAAACCACGTTTAGGGAACTTGAATTAAGAGCAACTGTTGTCCATCCCAACCAATTCGACCTTCCCGTTCAAACTGACTCAGTAACCGAGTGACAGTTACCCGTGTAGTGCCGAGGGTGTCAGCAATATCTTGATGGGTCAGGCGCAGTCGAATCAGTTGTCCCCGTTCTGACTCATCACCAAACTTATCAGCTAGCCAGCCCAGTAATTGCTGTAACCGCTGATAAATCTGCCCACTGCGAAGCCGCAGTAACACCTGGGTTTGGTGAAGGTGAGATAATAACATTTGATTCAACTCCCAACATTCACTAAACTGAAGCTGACCCACCTTAACATCCTCTAAACATTCAATTTCATAGGGCTGAATACAGGCGAGAGGCTGACCTACAGTGTCTCCTAACCCCCAAAATCCGAGAGTAATGAGAGTGCCATCTTCGGTGAGCGTGTAGGTACGCACTGCTCCAGCTTCAATGTGCCAGAGGGTATTTTTTTCACGCAGCGGCAGGCGTTCTCGTCGCTTAAATGTACGTATCACCGGACTATCAAACTTTGGTGCGATTAGAGTGGGATTCGCCATTGGTCAATTGCTCAGGATATTTAACGATTAGTCATGACGGGTGATAGCATTCTGCAAGGTTTGTATGACTTGGTGCGCGTGCCGTCATAAAGTATGCGCTTTGAGCGATCGCGTAGGATGGGTATCACCCGCTCTCCCATGTAACATGAGTTGACTAACAGGTGCAGTCGCTAAATTTGGCATTTCCTGACGACAATTTGGGCAAAACCAATAGACACCAGAGCTACGGACGTGACGTAACAGGTTTCCAGGGCAACAAGGGCAATCGTTCATGAGGTCTTCCTACTTTTTGCTCAATTGAAGGTGGATAAATAACAGTGTTGACCTCTCATGGAACGCTCAATCGGTATGCCTGGGTTTATTGATAAATATTCTCAATAAACTCAAAGAGATTCTAGCACAATGAAATGATTTCCTACAGCCTATTCTCGTAATTGCTTTCAGTACATGGGCTTGCAGCTTAGCAGGGAGGAATTCTCACTAAAATTCCCTTCTTGAGAATATTGGGGGAATCAACCCATCCGAACTGCGATAGTACTGTTCTGCCAGTTGCAGAATGGCGATGGCCGAAGGCCGGTCGGAGACCATCGCACTTTGGAACGGCGGTAAATCACCAAACATTAGTGTAGTTTTATGGGAAACAGCATAGGCAACGACGCAAGGACGATTACAAGCACTGAGACACTCAACGGGTGCGATCGTGTATTCTGCGGCTAATGTCCACTGTGACTGGAGACGTAGCAGATGATTCAGAAGATGATAACCACCCCGCTGACCCATAGCATTGGGTTTGTCTTGGGAAAATAGATTCATGCAATGGATTGATTAGAGCGAGTTGTAAATTGAACAAAAACGAGATGAATCAGAGCCAGCGCGATCGTCCAAATGGTTGTATTGATCAAAATGCCACGAGTGATCGCCCAAGTTAGGGTATGACTACCTATCAGCAACCAGTCAACTAATAGAATGAGACATTGAAACACGACAAAGCCAAGGAATGTAATCGCACCTAACCATAGACAATACCCTCTCAATGTCCTTTGACTAAAAGTTGGACGGAGTAATGCTAATGCTGTGACAATGAATGTTCCTAGCCCTAATATGAATCCCCATAGCAGAGAATCCGCTGACCAAGGATACTGCCGCAGCGTATAGCCATAGACTTGATTCACCAACCAGATCGACAGGGCAATAAGGATGGCTCGTTTCGGTTTGAGCGTGGTTCCCGCAATCGCGCCAAACGCCACGAAAGGTGGATGGGGATAGATAATGCTACTGAAAGCACCAATCGCAATCAATAGGAGTGTCCAGAGGTAGTTACTGGTAGTATGATTCCATGCACTTGACCACTGGCTCGACTGAGAATCTGCTGTGGTAACGGATTCTTGCAACATACTAGACCTCCTGAGCTAATTTAGTCACTGTTGGGCAACTTGCATCGGCGTAGGCAGGATTGCAAGCAAAGAGTAACAGGGCAAATAAACCAACGATAACTAATGTGATTTTTTTCATGCTTCTTCTAGTCTAGAAATACCTGCATCAGGATTCACGATAGAGGCACTTCACAGTCCCATAAGAACAAAAAACGCAACAATCGCCTAGTAAAGGCTTCAGCACTGTGCTACAGCCTGCACACTCATAGAAGTAGAGACAGGCATCTGAGGGAATCGGCTCTACTTTTTGGTAGCCACAAGATGGACAAGTTAAAGTAGAAAACTGTTCCGTTGCCATTCTTATTCACCTTTGAGCGATACCGCTAATCATAAGGTAATCACCTGATCGGGAGGATTACTGCTTAATGTCGTGTACAAATCTGGAAAACAACCAACGCTCACTCCCTCGACGACATCTTTGACCCTGCACTGCCCCGGTTCTTTGCGCCCGCTTCCGTCCGGATTGCACCAACGCGGCTCACCCTCTGCCAGGTTCCGCTCCAGGGCACACATATCACACATCATCAACAGAATGTTCTGTTCTTTCGCTACCTTCGCCAACCGTTCTCCGATCGGATCGCCCTTTCGCAACACGAAGCAGTTGTCATCGAAGAAGAACATGCCGACCACTTCAACCCCATGTACACCGACTTCCAACTGGGGCAGAATCATCTGTCCTAGCTTGTAAGTACCCCCGCGAGGATGAGCAAAAACGTAGGCAACTTTCATAATTTCTCCTAATCTAAATTAGTTGTCTATTTTCAATTGCTTTCTGCATTTTTTCCTGAAGTTCTGACAACGTTAACGAACCGAGTTCTCCTGATTGGCGGGTTCGCACGCTCAAGGTCTGGTTTTCCACTTCTCGTTTACCCACAACCGCAACGACAGGAATCTTTTCCAGTTCTGCGGTGCGGATTTGTTTACCCAAACGCTCTCCACTGGAATCGACTTCAACCCGGTATCCCAGTTGTTTTAATTGTTGGGCGATCGCAGTGGCATACGCTTGTTGATCATCACTCACAGGCAACACTCGCACCTGGACTGGAGCCAACCAGAGGGGAAAATCTCCAGCATAGTTTTCAGTGAGAATGCCAAAGAATCGCTCTAACGACCCAAAGATGGCGCGGTGAATCATGATCGGACGCTGGCGCGAACCATCAGCAGCGACATATTCCATCTCAAAGCGTTCCGGTAAATTGAAATCGACCTGGATAGTGGAACACTGCCACAAACGCCCGATCGCATCTTTGATCTTGATGTCAATTTTGGGACCATAGAACGCACCACCCCCCTCATCCGTCACATAATTCCAGCCCTTTGCATCTAAGGCTCGAACCAAGGCACCCGTGGCTAATTCCCAAATCGCATCTGTGCCCACAGACTTTTCAGGACGAGTGGAAAGATAGACCTCATACTCTGTGAAACCAAAGTCAGAGAGAATCTGCTCGGTTAAGTTCAACACCTCCAAAATCTCATCTGCCACCTGTT
This sequence comes from Synechococcus sp. PCC 6716, assembly GCF_022570815.1. NCBI lineage: Bacteria > Bacillati > Cyanobacteriota > Cyanophyceae > Synechococcales > Synechococcaceae > Synechococcus > Synechococcus sp. PCC 6716. The sequence goes on along the minus strand of NZ_JAKLTU010000012.1, from coordinate 6,027 downwards.
CGGGCAGGCAAAAAATATGAGCATCATCTTGGGTAAAGCCGCGCACTCGCATCAAACCATGTAATACACCTGATCGCTCGTAGCGATAGACGGTGCCCAACTCTGCCCAGCGAATCGGCAGTTCCCGGTAAGAATGCAAATGGCTTTGATAGGTCAGCACATGAAACGGGCAGTTCATCGGTTTTAGCTGGTACTGCTGCGTCTCAATCTCCATCTGGTCAAACATATTCTCACGGTAGAAATCGAAGTGACCAGAGGTTTTCCAGAGATCAAGATTGGCAATATGCGGCGTGTAGAGTAGTTCGTACCCTGCATCCAGATGCGCTTTGCGCCAATAGTCTTCAATCAAGAGCCGCATCCGCGCCCCTTTGGGATGCCAGAAGACCAGTCCCCCGCCGGCATCCTCTTGGATACTAAATAAATCGAGTTCTTGCCCCAATTTGCGATGGTCGCGGCGTTTCGCTTCTTCTTTTTGGGTGAGATATGCCTGTAGCTGTTCTGGAGTCTTCCAGGCGGTGCCGTAGATCCGCTGCAACTGCGGCTTGGTTTCATCCCCTCGCCAATAGACTCCCGCTACACCCTCTAGGGCAAAGGCATTGGGGTTAATTTCACCCGTGTAGTTGAGATGCGGTCCCGCACACAAGTCCCACCAGCAGCCCTGACCACCGGTTTTAGGGATAACGGTGTCGGCGTTGATGTGAAATAGGGAAGCCTCTGATACGCCTTGCAGGGTATCTGCACAGCCAATAAAGTAGCGCGTAATTGGTTCATCCGCAGGGATGCTGTCGAGAATTTCCAACTTGTAGGGTTCGTGGAGCTGCTCTATTTCTGCCCGAATTTGCTCGCGATCGACCACTTCTCGAATGATCGGCAAATTGGCGTTGATGATGCGGCGCATCTCGGTTTCAATCTGAGTGAGATCGTCAGGGGTGAAGGGGGTTTGACGATCGAAATCATAATAGAAACCAGTGTCTGTCCAAGGTCCGATCGTTACTTTGGTCTCTGGAAACAATGTCTGCACTGCCATTGCCAGCACGTGGGCACAGGTATGACGAAGCCGCCGCAACATTTCAGCGCTGGTTTGGGCAGAAGGGGACTGAAGAACAGAACGGGTCATAATCGATATGAATGATAATCATTCTCATATTATCATCACTTAGCCGAACGCAAAAACTCGGCTCTCCAGTTTTTTGGACTTCAAATTCGTGAAATTTCATTGGCAATTCGTTGGCTGTTTTGGACTGATCTGGCTGCAAACCGTTGTGGTCACCGCTCAACCGTCCCCCTCATCGCCTGCTGGTGAGACGATGACCGTTCCCAACCACTCAGTCCCAGAAAGGATAGAATCTGCACCAACAGTCCCAGTTCCTTCCCCCCAACCAACCAATCTTCTACCCCAGCAGGGTCCGAGCGTCGTTATCGATCTAGGTCATGGTGAGCCTGATCTTGGTGCTGTTGGAATTGGCGGGATTTACGAAAAAGACATTGTCTTAGACATCAGTTTACAAGTCGCTAGTTTGCTGGAGAATCAGGGAATCTAGGCAATTCTGACCCGACAAATCGATATGGATTTGGGCTTACAACCGCGTGTAGAGATTGCGAACCGTGCTCGTGCCACCCTTTTCGTCAGTATTCATGCCAATGCCATCAGCATGAGCCGTCCAGAGGTAAACGGGATTGAAACTTTTCATGTTGCGGGTAACAGAGAAGGACAACGACTGGCAGAACATATTCAGCAACAACTATTGGCAAATACCGGAATGCGAGATCGCGGTGTGAAACGTGGTCGCTTTTATGTTCTGGTTCGTACTGCGATGCCTGCGGTGCTGGTAGAGGTTGGCTTTGTGACGGGTCAAGAGGATGCAATACGACTCAGCGATCCAGCCACTCGCACCCAGATGGCACGGGCGATCGTGCAGGGCATTCTTGATTATCTCGCAAACAACCAACCATGAACTGTAAGACTTTAGCTCCATTGGATCAGCAGTTGCATTCACAAGGTGTCTCCGCAGGAGAATCGCCCCTCACTCTGGAAAGAAAAACTCTGCTGAATCTTCATCCACGGGTTCACGATTACGGTAATATGCCTCTAATTCTTTCGGGCTGACGGAATTCTCGGTGGGACTCTCAAAAAATGCCTTGATGCGGATATAGCGCCGTAGTCCTTCCGCGCCGGCATCTTCCCGCGTAGCCTCTTTGAAATCATCTGGGAAGGTTTCACTCACCTTAATCCAGGCTTCCTGCAAAATATCCTCGATTTCAGCACTGGGAGCCTTGTCCAGCAAGGTTTCCAAGGCTTCCAGAATCTCGATCGTCTGAAGAATTTCGGGAGTGATATCAGATTCAGCCATTTGCTTGCTGTCATCAATGTTATCTGGGTAAGTGATTGAGCCAGTTAGAGCGCAACTCTGCGACCGTTTTAGGGGGAGAGTGGCGATCGCGCCAAGTTACCGGGAGCGCATTCCAGCATTCCAGCAGAGTGGGCATCCCCAGTTGCAACTGGTTCAAGATATCGACCTGTGTGAAAACCTGCTGTGCCTGTTTGGATAACACCAATTGTCCTCCATGCAGTACAATCACCCAATCTGCCCAAGCATAAGCAAGATCAAGGTCGTGGGTTGCCATCACAATTGTCGTGCCGCTGGTATGGATGCGATCGAGTTCTGCCAATAAATGGTGAGTTTGCCGCCGATCCAGATAGGCAGTGGGTTCATCCAGCAACAGCAATTCTGGTTGTAATGCCATCACACCTGCCAGTGCCACCCGTCGCTTTTGCCCTAAGCTGAGATGGTGAAGACGGCGATCGGCGAGATCTTGGAGGAAAAAGTCGTGCAGGGTTTGATGCAGGCGTTGGGCAACTTCGGCTCTGGGCAATAACAAATTGTAGAGTCCGTAGGAAATGTCTTCAGCAACGGTTGCCGCAACCAGTTGCTCTTCTGGCTCTTGAAATGCTAGACTAATCCGTTGTCGCCATTGGTTCAGCGCAGGTACATGATAGCGGAGAGGTTCTCCTTTCCAAGAAATCACACCAGAACTACAACGGTATAACCCATCTGCCAGCAAAAGCAAGGTTGATTTGCCACAGCCGTTGTGTCCGAGAATGGCAGTCTTTTGACCTGCAAAAATTGATAGGTTGAGGTCCTGAATTGCAGGTTGAGCCGCACCGGGATAACGGTAGGAAACGGCTTGAAATTCCAGCAGGACTGAGGGCATGGAGAGCGTGAAGGAATCGACTAGGTAAATAAGCGTCTAAATTCTAAATTCTAAAAATACTAATACGGCACATCCAATGAGAGATTCGATCGCATAGCGTCTGGAGTAACGATAGGATGAATTGGAGTAAACTTGAAAATTTACGTTAAAACCACGGGAAGCAAGAGAAAAGCGGTGATAGTGTTGCAGCGATCGCACCATCAATTGACTAACTAATAGTCCTGTCTAATAGTCCTTTGCTGTGCATCCACCGCTGGCGGGTGCGATAACCACCGCGTGCCCGTTGTGCCAGTTGAAGTTGCGTTAAGACATCGAGAAACAAAAAGATGAATCGATACATTAGTAATATAATAAATAACAGATCAATTAACACAGTAGGGATGCGACATTGACGCAAGATTGACAACAATTCTGCGAATCGAATGGTGAATAGAATGAATAACAGACAGGAAGTACAGGCAATCGATCGCGCCCCCACTTCGATCGCCTGTACTAAGCCCGATTGACTGATAAAACCATACCAATTGCCCACTACCAGCCCCCCAAACGAATTCGTCTGGGTCAGAGCGCGTTGCTCCACTGGGACAATCTCCAACACCAATGCTGGAACGCTGGTCAATAGAAAGAGCAGCATCACGACCAGTACCGATCTATAGACCCTGAAAGGGGTTCGAGCATAGCCAACTGTCCATACGCTGAGCCAGATAAAAATTACTCCCTGAGTGGCAGGATGGGCGATCAGGGCGATCGCCAGCACGACTAGGGCAAAGATCAGCTTCTGTTGGGGCAGTAAGGGTCGGAGACGGTTGGTGTAGGCATAGACATCGAGATGATGATGCATTGATCCAACTAATGATCCTTGAATTCTGGAGACTGGCTCACTTCTGGGTGGTGTTGGGATGCCTGTCGCTCGTGCCTGCTTCGATATAGCCCAAAAACATAGCCGATGACTCCTGCTCCTAGTGCCGCTTGGACGGCAAAGAACAGTGATTCAATTTCGCCACTGGTTGGTTCAAAGACCGGATTAAACCAAGGCTGATAGCTTGGGCTAACCTCCTGAATTACAGCTTCTGCTTCAGCGTCAGCACCGCTAAACTCGGCTTTGCGCGCCAGCAATAATGGGGCGATCGCCAGCACCACTACCGCCACAACCAATACCCAATTGTTCCAACGTTGATTCTTTCGGCTCATTGGTTATGACTCCTGCTTGATCAAATTCAGGACTTGCAATTCTTCTCGGTTGTAGGTTTGCAACCAGTTCCAAACCATCACCGTCAAGAGACCTTCAGCGATCGCTAAGGGAATTTGCGTTAGGGCAAAAATGCTAGCAAACTTAGCAAAGGCTGCCAACACCCCACCCGTGGCTGCGGGAAAGGCAACGGCCAACTGTAGCGAGGTCAGCACATAGGTCAATAGATCGGCTAGCGCAGTCCCTAAAAAGACAGCTAGGGTTTGTCTAGCGCTTATAGATTGCAATAGACGCTTTGAGGAAAAGAATGAAGATCGCCATCATTCCAGCGCGGGGCGGCAGTAAACGTATTCCCCGCAAAAATATACGTGACTTTTGTGGCAAACCAATGCTAGCCCATGCTATTTGCGCCGCTCAGGCATCCAGTCTGTTTGACCGTATTGTCGTCTCAACCGAGGATACAGAAATTGCTACTGTGGCCACTCAATGGGGTGCAGAGGTGCCATTTACGCGTCCAGCGGTATTAGCAGATGATCACACAGGCACCACTCCGGTCATTGCCCATGGCATCCAAGTCTTGCAAAAACAAGGTTGGGAAATAGACTACGTCTGTTGTATCTATCCGGCAGTTCCCCTGTTGCACGCGGCGGATCTCAATAAAGCCCTAGAGCTACTGCTGAGTGTGCAGGCTCCCTACACATTTCCGGTAACAACATTTCCTTCACCCATTCAGCGGGCACTGAAGCGACACGAGACCGGTCGGATGGAACCGTTTTACCCAGAGTATGAACAGGTACGCACCCAAGACTTAGAACCCGCCTACTATGATGCAGGCCAGTTTTACTGGGGAACAGCACACGCTTGGCTGACCGGTGTGAGTATTCATCGCGCAGGTGTTGGACTCGTTATTCCCCACTGGCGAGTTGTAGATATAGATACCCCCGAAGACTGGCAGCGGGCAGAACTTCTGTATCAAATGGCGTTGTTGCATGAAGAGGGGGTACGAAGAGCATAGAAGAGGATAGATATGTTGACATCCTTCCTGCCGCAAGCGGACGGGGTTTTTCGCTCACATTCGATAAAACATCCCATCTTGAGCACTACCCTAGTTTGAAAATTTGGCGTTGCTGAATAGACGTATGATGGTCTTTTGCCGCCCTCACCCTAGCCCTCTCCCAACGGAGAGGGAACAAGACTCTTAGCTCCCTTGTATCTTAAAACTAGAGAGACAGACCGTCACCCCTTAGATGCGAGACATCGTGGAGAAGCTAGGGTCATCTCTCTGATGCAACAGGTCAAACTCGAATCATCGGTTGGGACAGTAGAACCCGCATGACGCAAGGCTGAGTAAACACCTGATTTACCCCCAGACAGGCGCAAAAGTGATATGCAGGATCAAGAACAATGGATTGGCATTGATGTGTGTAAGCGGTGGCTAGATGTACATCTACGCCCCCAGAAGCAGAGTTTTCGCGTGAGCAACACTGCGAGTGGGATTCGCGAACTTCTGACTCACCTGTGTCCGCCTGAGGCGGTCGCTCGGGTGATTCTAGAATCCACTGGCGGCTATGAGCGGTCAGTGGCGTTGGTGCTGTCCACGCTAGCCTATCCCGTGGTCGTGATTA
>NZ_JAKLTU010000061.1:0-2090 GCF_022570815.1 Synechococcus sp. PCC 6716 | reverse complement strand
CAGATGTCAACTTAGGGGGAGCCAACCTCAGCGGCGCAAATTTATCCGACACCAACCTCAGCCGTGCTGACCTGAGTGGGGCGAACCTGCGGGGAGCCAATCTCCAAGGCGCCAATCTACAGGGGGCATTACTGGACGGCGCAGATCTCAGTCAAACAGATTTGCGCAGTGCCAACCTCAGTGCCCTTGTCTTTAACGGCGTGAAACTGCGGGGAGCCAACCTGAGTGAGGCCAATCTGACCAAAGCGAATCTTACGGGTGCTGAACTGGCGAAAGCCGACTTATCTTCCTTAGAGTTAGCAGATGTCAACTTAGGGGGAGCCAACCTCACGGGTGCCAATTTAACGGCGGCCAACCTCAGTGGCGCAAATCTCAGTCGCGTTGACCTAACAGAGGTTAAGCTCAGTGAGGCCAATCTKCAAGGAACGAACCTTCACGGCACCGACCTGACCCAAGCAAATTTGATGCGGGTAGATTTAATTCAAGCCGATGTTAGTAATGCCAACCTGAGCGGTGCTAATTTAAGTGGAGCCAACCTCAGCGGCGCAAATTTATCCGACACCAACCTCAGCCGTGCTGACCTGAGTGGGGCGAACCTGCGGGGAGCCAACCTCAGCCGTGCCAAGTTAGTGGGTACAAATTTACGGGGAGCCAACCTCACGGGTGCCAATTTAACGGCGGCCAACCTCAGTGGCGCAAATCTCAGTCGCGTTGACCTAACAGAGGTTAAGCTCAGTGAGGCCAATCTGACCAAAGCGAATCTTACGGGTGCTGAACTGGCGGAAACCACCCTCCGGGGAGCCATTTTACAGGGTGCAAATCTGACTCGTGTGGATTTAGCCAATGCCGATCTGCGCGGACTTGGGTTGCAAGGGGTCAATCTCAGTGRGGCCAATCTGACCAAAGCGAATCTTACGGGTGCTGAACTGGCGAAAGCCGACTTATCTTCCTTAGAGTTAGCAGATGTCAACTTAGGGGGAGCCAACCTCAGTGGGGCAAATCTGCGGGAGGTGGAGCTCACGGAAGCAAACTTTAGCCGCGCTGACTTGATTGAAGCCAACCTCAGCCGTGCCCGTTTAATKGGAACAAATTTACGGGGAGCGAATCTCCAAGGCGCCAATCTACAGGGGGCATTACTGGACGGCGCAGATCTCAGTCAAACAGATTTGCGCAGTGCCAACCTCAGTGGCAGTTTAGTGGGAACTGTCGATCTCAGCGGTGTTAACCTCAGTGGCGCAGACCTTGCGGATGCCAACCTTTCAGGATCTAACTTATCCCGGGCAGACTTGACCCGAGTGAACTTGACAGCGGCAGATATGAGTGGGGCCAACCTCAGTGCCCTTGTCTTTAACGGCGTGAAACTGCGGGGAGCCAACCTGAGTGGGGCAAATCTGCGGGAGGTGGAGCTCACGGAAGCAAACTTTAGCCGYGCCGCCCTCTCGGAAGCCAACCTCAGCCGTGCTACCCTCAGCCGTGCCACCCTCAGTGGCAGTTTAGTGGGAACTGTCGATCTCAGCGGTGTTAACCTSAGTGGSGCAAATCTGCGGGAGGTGGAGCTCACGGAAGCAAACTTTAGCCGCGCTGACTTGATTGAAGCCAACCTCAGCCGTGCCCGTTTAATTGGAGCTAATTTTAGCCGTGCCACCCTCTCGGAAGCCAACCTCAGCCGTGCTGACCTGAGTGGGGCGAACCTGCGGGGAGCCAACCTCAGCCGTGCCAAGTTAGTGGGTACAAATTTACGGGGAGCGAATCTCCAAGGCGCCAATCTACAGGGGGCATTACTGGACGGCGCAGATCTCAGTCGCGTTGACCTAACAGAGGTTAAGCTCAGTGAGGCCAATCTGACCAAAGCGAATCTTACGGGTGCTGAACTGGCGAAAGCCGACTTATCTTCCTTAGAGTTAGCAGATGTCAAACTGCGGGGAGCCAACCTGAGTGGGGCAAATCTGCGGGAGGTGGAGCTCACGGAAGCAAACTTTAGCCGCGCTGACTTGATTGAAGCCAACCTCAGCCGTGCTACCCTCAGCCGTGCCACCCTCAGTGGCAGTTTAGTGGGAACTGTCGATCTCAGCGGTGTTAACCTCAGTGGC
>NZ_JAKLTU010000011.1:0-30376 GCF_022570815.1 Synechococcus sp. PCC 6716 | reverse complement strand
CCGATCTCCGGTCGATGCCGCGATTTTAGCCTGGTTTGGCGAAGCGATGAAACCACCGATTCGCTCATTGGCCAGCGAAGCGGACGCAGAACTTCAGGACTTGGTCACCCGCAGGCGGCAACTGGTAGACATCCTGACTGCTGAACAAAACCGCTTGTCAGGCTTACGCGGAACAGCCCAAGCAGATATAGCAGCTCACATTGCATGGCGCAAAGACCGCATTCAGCAACTAGACGAGCAGATCGCCACCCAAATCCATCCATGTCAGCCCTGGCAGGCAAAACAGACGCGGCTGATGACGGTTCCAGGGGTGGGCAAGGTCGTCGCCGCGACCTTGTTAGCCCTGTTGCCAGACCTGGGACAGTTGTCCACTCGAAAAATCAGTGCGCTGGTGGGCGTTACCCCATTCAACCGAGATAGTGGGCAGAAGCAAGGCAAACGCGCTATCTTTGGCGGTCGTGCTGCTGTGCGTCAACTGTTGTACATGGCAGCTTTGGTGGCGGTGCGCCATAATCCAGTGATTCGCGTCTTCTATCACCGCTTATTAGCGAAGGGCAAGGCTACCAAAGTAGCGTTAGTGGCTTGTATGCATAAGCTATTAACAATTCTCAATGCCATGCTCAAACATGGTACGGACTGGCAGCCGTCCAACTCAGATGGGAGTCCATCGGCTGTTCCAGCATCATCATTTGCTTGACTTTTAAGATAATCGCTTCTCCTTAGGAAGAAGGGTTGGGGATGAGGGCAATTCATAGCCACATTCAGCAACACCAATGCAGCTATCAACCTCAGAGAGGAGGGACTACGGCTTTTGACCTGCGGGACGCGGGGCAACGCCTATCGCCCAGATGTAAGACCTAGTCATAGAGGCCGCGTCATAGAGGCCGCAAGAAATTCACGATTGGGCAATCTGTTGGGTAGGAAGCCGCTATTGTAATTCTTGGTTCAATAGCGGTAGTTCACTGGGTTATAGCCTTGAAACCCTGATCGGAGCGGCGGGATTTGAACCCACGACCCCCACTACCCCAAAGTGGTGCGCTACCAAGCTGCGCTACGCCCCGTTAATCTTTACTAGTATAGCACTAGATGTCGGCAAAAGGGCAAAAGAATTCGTGGTGCAAAATGCGTTTGTGGCTCTTGCCCAATACGTCACTGATTCGGGGTGGCAATTCCCCTACAATGGTAGGCAAAATTTTTAGGTCGCGGACAGGGTTATTCACGGTGATGAGGAGCCTCGGAATCCAATGAAAGCAACGCAGTTTTGGCAAAAGTGGTTCCGGCGTGCTCCTAGAACTTCGGACTTGGCGATCGCCGCACCGGGTTCCCTACTCTTGCGCTGGCAACACCTGCAACAGCACCTTTTACAGTATGAGGGGTGGCCATGGCTCATTCCCTTTTTGATGGCTGGTGCAACAGTGATCACCGCAAGTTCGTGGATTCTGCTGTTACCACCACTGCCGGATTGTCGTCATCTGTCGCTGCTGACGAGTGATGGCGATCGCCTTTACTGTGCTGATCAAGCAGCCCGTAACGGCAACTTGCCTTCCTTGGCTCAAGCCATTGAAACCGTGAGTCAGTGGCCGACGGATCATCCCCTGTTTCCCCAAGCGAAGCGGCGGGTGGATGAGTGGTCGTTGGCACTGTTGGTCATTGCGCGGCAGCAACTCAGCCAAGGCAATATTGAGTTGGCCACCATGCTCTTACAAAAAATTCCTAAGACAGCGATTGCTTACGACCAAGCCCAAGAGCTACTGACGGCAACAAATATAGGTGAGGGGGGCAACCTCTTGAGTGCGGCGGAAGCGGCTATCCGGCAGCAAGATTGGGGGTTGGCACTGCTACAAGTGAAGTTAATGAATCAGCTTGGTACCGATTATTGGCAGGAGCAGGCACAAAAACTCTCAACCCGCATTTCCCAAGAGCAGGATGCATGGGGAACCCTAGTGCAGGCTAGGGATCTGGCAGGGTGGCTAACGGCAAACGAGTTGGCAGAAGCAGTGATGCTCGCCCTGAGTATTCCCCGGAATGCCGTTGTCTATGGGGAGGCACAGGCAGACATTCGCCGCTGGATTCCTGAAGTGTTTGAGTATGCGCAGGAGCGGTTGAACAATGGGGATACGGTCGGTGCTCTTGCCCTCATTGAAAAAATTGCCCCAGCCCTTGATGTGTCCTATCACGATCGCCCCATTGTCATTCTTGGTCAGGCCAAGGCACTCGCAGCACAAGACACCGTTCTAGGCTACTGGGAGGCGATCGCCCGGGTGCAGCAAATTCCTGCCAATGATCCCTTTTATGGGGTAGCGCGGGAGTACCTAGCACAATGGCAGCAGCAGCTTCAGAGTGCTAGTCAATTACAACTGTCCACATGGTTCGCTAGCAGTCACTGGCGCTGGGGCTATGAACTCGCTATTCAACAGGCTCAGCAGATTCCCCTTGGCCAGCCTAAACGACCCCAAGCCCAAGGCTTAATTGCCCAATGGCGGCGGGACTTGCGTACCATTGACGAGCAACCCATCCTCAACGCGGCGATCGCCCTTGCCGAACAAAAAGAGTATGCCGCTGCTATTCAAATTGTTGAGCGCTTGCCCGCGAATGCTGCCCTGTTGGCGATCGCGCAGCAGCATCGTCAGGATTGGCAAATCAAACTCGAAGAGTTAGTGGATCGGCCAATACTAGATCGCGCTATTACCCTTGCCCGCGAAGGGAAATTAGAGGACGCTATTACAACCGCCGCCCAAATCAAGTGGGATCGTTATCTTTACCGCGAGGCGCAGAACAAAATTTGGCAGTGGGAGTACGAACTTGCCGTGCGATCGCGACGGCAGGAACAGCAGACCCCTGCCGAGTCATGGTGGGAGGCTCCCCCGCCAACTGTCCCTGAGACCGCCGTCTCAAGCCCTGAACCAACAGCCTCTCCAGATACGGCACCTGAGCCAGAATTACCCTCGCCAACCCCAACAGCCACTGAGCCGCCTCCTCCCAGCCCTAGCCCAGAGGCCAGCGCGACCCCGCCCACCGTACCGCCAGAGCCTGTTCCCAGTGAGGCTGTCCCTGAAAACTAGGTGGGGGTATTGATTGTAAGGGAGTGTTACTCGCGAGGGTATGTGCTAGAGATGCTTCAAGGTCGGATAGGCCAGTAGCAGTTCATCAGCGGTGAGGGTATCGCCAATCGCTTGGGGTTGCCACRGGATCTCGACCGCCAGTAGGCGATCGCTTCCAATTCCCCCTAGCCCTTGCAGCACGTGGCGCAAATCCAAATCGTTGTTGATCGTGGGTAGCGCTAGCTTGCCCGTAGCCGCAACAATGAGGGTGACCACAATATAGTCGCCAACCTCTTGGGTGGTGGTAGGGGCAATGTCTCGCTGTTGAATCGTTTGGCGATAGTTCGAGAGGGTTTCTGCCGTGAGCTTGCTGCGTTCGCTCAGCGCCCGTTGGTTAAAGATCGTTTCCGCCTGTAGCAAGCGTGTATCTTGGCAACTGGCATCGGCATAGACCCAATACTCAGGATGGCGGAGGAGCGCAAGGGTTGCCTCCTGCAGAACGTTTGCTAACCCCGCTGGCGTTTGGGTGTCAGCGCTTAAGGCAAGCTTGTTTAAGTCGTTTTGCAGTTCCCGGGCTTGAGCAAGCAAGCCAACATGAAGCGTATGTACCGACACCACAGGATTATCGATCTGCTCGTCTTCCCCCGCTGCCCGAAACTGTCGAAATGCTGAAACCAAGAAATTGGCAACGACACCAAGCAAAATAATAGTGAATAGGCCGCCAAAGCCACCACCAAAGCCAAAGAAGGGAATTAAAAACGGAAAGCCAAACCCACCGCCATAGACCGGCTGGGAATAACGATAGTCACTGCGGGGGGCACTGCGATAGGAACGGGTGGGTGCCGGACGGCTAAACGAGCCACCGCCAATGCGACCGCCACTGCGCGCTGCCCACGCTGCGCCACTGTCAAGAACAAGGTGCGCCACCAGCACCACGATTAACACAGTTGCCAAGAAAGAGTTTAAAATGCGCCAACGCTTTTTCATGGTTATATGTACCAGAAGACAATCAGCCAATAGTAGTGTTTTCCTCAGTGTACCCTTCACGCATGGAGGAGGGGGAGGGCGGGTAACCGATACTGGAGCCACAACCTTTGTTATGTTGGCCTCCCTCAGGATCTCAAGTCTAGGATAAGTTGCCATTGCGCCTCGGTGACCGGTTGCACCGAAAGGCGACACCCTTTTTGTAGGAGGAGCATCGTTTCTAAGCCCTTAGTGCGCCGGAGTTCTGGCAAGGTAACGGGAGGATCAAGATCACGGCGGTATTGAATATCTACCATGAACCACCGCGGCATATCAGGGGTACTTTTGGGGTCAAAATACTTACTTTGGGGATCCCAAGCAAAATGGTCAGGGTAGGCGGCCTTGACAACGGCGGCAATCCCCATAATGGCCGGAGGATTGGCATTACTGTGATAAAACAGCACGCGATCGCCCACCGCCATTTGATCCCGCAGAAAGTTACGCGCTTGGTAGTTCCGTACCCCTTCCCAGCAGGTGGTTTGGTTCGGAGCTGCTTTCAGGTCATCCCACGAAAAAACCGTTGGTTCCGATTTCAGTAGCCAAATACCAGCCATTGCTAGCGATGACACCGCAGCAAATCCGCCACCGTCCCACAGTAGGGAGTCAGACCCAGTTGCTGAGGGTTCAGAATAGTATCGTAGGTAAAGTTACGGTAGTTCAGGCAAAAGTAATCCCACGGTGACATTTGAATCCGGAACAGCTTAATAAACATATTAACAAGGGCAGGGGTAAGGGGAATCAGGCCATACCAACGCAAGTTACGCCCTTGGCAAAGCTGAGTCAATAGGTCGTTCACGGTAATTTCGGGGTTGCCCAGTGCAACACGGCGAGGCACGGGATACTCAGGATGCTCGATGAGGTAAAGCACAACTTGGCCAATATCCCGGGCATGGACAAAGTGAAAACTGGCCTCAACCCGAAAAAAGCGCGCAAGCCATAGCCACTTTAATACCTGCTGCATGCCTTTAGTAATAAAGGAGGGGCGTTTACCATCTATGCCGCCGCCAAAGACCATTGTTGGAAATAACTCCACAACGCGATCGCCCACGGGCAGCTTTTCTATCGCCTGCAAGCACTGGTACTTCGAGCGAATGTAAGCAGTTCCTAGGGTAGCCGCTTCCGGTAGCGGGGTCATCTGCCGAGTCAGGATACTGGCCGTGGAGAAGTAAAAGACCCGCTGGCAGCGCTGGGGGTCTAATTGTTGCAGGAGTGCGCAGGTTTGCTCAAAATTAATGGCCATGGCATTCTTGCCTCCCCAAGCCGCAGCGGTGAGAATCACCACATCAAGGGTTGGCAACAGATCCTGCAGGGGGGATAAATCTCGGAGATCCCCTTGCACAAGGTGTACCCCTTGGCGCTGCTGAGGATCAACGGTCAGCTTGCTAGGAGTCCGCACAAACAGAAACAGGTCGTGATTTGTCTGGGTGATCAGTGCCTCAGTAATGTACTGGCCAATACAGCCACTTGCCCCAGTAATCAGAATGCGCATTAGCCGAGGGACTTAACGAGATCAAACAGATAGGCTACATTTTCTTCCGGTGTTCCTTGTAGCACGCCATGCCCAAGGTTAAAGATATACGACCCCCTGCGGCCAGCCTCAATAATCGCTAGGGCACGCTCCTTCAGCACCGCTTGGGGGGCAAAGAGCAAAACCGGATCCAGATTCCCCTGAAGCCCCACACTGGCGGGAAACTGCTGGCGAATGGTACCAATATCTACTGTCCAGTCAAGGCTGACAATATCTACCCCTGTCGCTGCCATCCGATCCACGACTGCGGCGCTGCCATTGATATAAAGAATCATTGGCACGTCAGGATAGACTGCTTTCACCTGCTGTACGACCTGTTTTTGGTACGGTAGAGCAAAGGTATCGTAATCTTGGCGACTCAGTTGCCCCGCCCACGAATCAAAGAGCTGAACGACTTGGGCACCGCAATCGATTTGATAGCATAGATAGTCGGCAATGGCAGTGGCTAAATGGCTCAGGAACTTGTGCAGCAGGTCTGGCTCCCGGTATGCCATGGTCTTAATTTCGATGTAGTCTTTGGAGCTTTTGCCCTCAATGGCGTAAGCTGCAAGGGTCCAAGGTGCGCCCGCAAAGCCTAATACCGTGGCGCGATCGCCGACCTCTTGGCGCAAGGTGGATAGAATTGGGCGAATGAAGGGGCAGGCAGCTTCGGGTTCAAGGGGATGCAAGTGCTGCACCTGCTCAAGGGTGCGAATTGGCGGATCAATAATTGGGCCTTTACTCTCGATAATATCAAAGGGAATGCCAATACCCGGCAGCGGTGTCAAAATATCGGAAAACAGGATGACCCCATCCGGTGCAAAGGCACGGAAGGGCTGAAGGGAAATTTCGATAGCAAGTTCAGGAATTTCGGATCGCTCGCGAAAGGAGGGGTGGCGATCGCGCAAGTCACGATAGACCTTCATGTAGCGTCCTGCTTGGCGCATCAACCAAATAGGTGGACGCTCAACACGTTCACCGCGGGCAGCACGTAGGAGTAAAGGGGTAGTCATGCTAAATTACAGTTTCAAGGGTTGGCATTTTAGGCACTTGCCCCCTCATCTCTGGAGTTTCTAAGCGTACTCCTAGGCAGGGGTAGCAGACCGTCAATCTTACAATCATACCCTATTGCTACAACGCCCCATGTTCAGCACAGCATCCGCTACATCACCTTAGACGCTACCGAGGGGGAGGCCACTGTTCAAGGTGCATCGCGTTGAATGCTTATTCTCTGACCTGCCAGTTCCCTCTCCGCTGATCGTCTCATAGCAATGATTATCGGCTCTTATTGTTAGGGGTAATCAGCTGCAGAAAGTAATCCTTGTTCGTGCGTTCAGCTTTGCTGCCGCTTAGCCCTTCATCCCCACAGAGACCATTGCTGGACTGTCCTAACCGGCCTATGCAGCGGCTCAGCTAAGGGATGGGGGCATATCCCAATTTCAGGGGGGCAGCAAATATGTTACAAGTCCTAAAGAGACCTGCCAACTCTCTCACTGAGGAGCACACTGTGGCGCATACGATTGTTACCAACACCTGCGAAGGGATTGCCGATTGCGTTGAAGCCTGCCCAGTTGCCTGTATTCACGAAGGGCCGGGTAAGAATGCCAAGGGAACCAATTGGTTCTGGATTGATTTTGCAACCTGTATCGACTGTGGCATTTGTCTGCAAGTTTGTCCGGTGGCCGGAGCAATTGTGCCGGAAGAACGCCCCGATCTGCAAGCCACCCCATGATGAATGCCTTTTCACAATGGCTGGATCGCGTGCGTATTCTTGGGTGCGATCGCCTACAGCAAGTTAAATTATCTGCAGGTCGCATTACAGATATCGGCATCGATTTAATTCCGCCGGGCACACCGGAGGTGATTGACTTTCAGGGCGATTACCTGTCCTTGGGAGGCGTTGATCTGCAAATTAATGGGGCGTTGGGCTACCCGTTTCCGTGGCTGACAACCCCTGAACCCCTCGAAAAAATTAGTGCCTATCTCTGGCAGCAAGGGATTGATGCCTACGCACCCACTATTGTCACGGCTCCCTTAACAGATATTCATCGTGCCTTGGCAGCGATTAGCCAGTTTCAACCCCCTACAAACCAGCCGAGCGCCCATATTCTGGGGGTGCATTTAGAAGGGCCATTTCTTAATCCGGCGAAGTGCGGTGCCCATCCGCCAGCCCATTTACAGCCCCTCACCCTTGAAGCGCTTCAGCAGGTGCTTGGTTCCTTCAGCAGTGCTGTTGCCATCGTGACCCTTGCCCCGGAACTAGATGCCAGCGGTAGCGTGCTCTCCTATTTGCACTCCCTAGGCATCACTGTCAGTGTAGGACACTCCCTGGCCACTGCGGCGGAAGCAGAGGCAGCCTTTGCCACAGGAGCCACCATGGTGACCCATGCCTTTAATGCCATGCCGCTATTGCATCACCGGGAGCCGGGGCTATTGGCGGCAGCACTTGTCAATCCACGTGTGTGGTGTGGTGTGATTGCCGATGGCATTCATGTGCACCCCTTAATGCTAAAGGTGCTCTATGAGTGCGCGGGCGATCGCCTGTTTCTGGTGAGTGATGCCCTTGCGCCCCTAGGGCTGGGGGATGGGGTTTATCCGTGGGATAACCGCCAGATTCAGGTTAAAGAGGGTACGGCTCGCCTTGAAGATGGGACGCTGTGCGGCACCACCGTTCCCCTGCTGGCCATGGTAGGACGCTTGGTGGACTGGGGCGTGTGTGGGTTTGAAAGTGCCCTGCGGTTAGCAACCGTTCAGCCCCGCCATGCCCTTGGCCTGCCTTCAGAATTGCTCCAGCAACCCATGACGAACCTGTTGCGGTGGCGATCGCCCCACCATTATGAACGCCTCATAATCCCTTAAAACAAATTGGAGGAGGGGCTTAGAGCACTGTTCCCACCCCTGTGGGGGGAATCACCGTATCGTGTAGCCCTAAGTCTTTAGCAGCACAGACTCCTGCGACCTATGCTGAACGGTAGATTTTTGATCTACAATAAAGAACGCTCCTTAAGGGAGAGATGGCTGAGTGGTCGAAAGCGGCAGATTGCTAATCTGTTGATAGGCAGGTAACTCCTATCCGAGGGTTCGAATCCCTCTCTCTCCGTTGCCAACAGTTACTTCTAGCGCTATGGTAGGCGACCGTACTGATCCTCAAAGCGGACAATATCATCTTCGCCAAGGTAGGCTCCGGATTGCACTTCGATCATTTCAAGGGGAATCTTGCCAGGATTCGCCAAACGGTGAATGGCACCAATAGGAATATAGGTGGACTCATTTTCAGTCAGCAAAAAGGTTTTGCCGTCACAGGTTACTTCCGCTGTGCCACTGACCACAATCCAGTGCTCGGCGCGGTGGTGGTGCTGCTGTAGGGATAGGCTGGCACCGGGTTTGACGGTAATCCGCTTCACCTGAAAGCGATGACCATGATCAATAGAATCGTAGGCACCCCATGGACGATATACCAGCCGGTGGGAGTGAACTTCAGGGCGCTCAAGGCGCTGTAATTCCTCAACTAAGTGCTTAACGTCCTGAGATGCCTCCTGCTGCGCAATAAGAACTGCATCGGTGGTTTCCACAACAATCAAGTTCTCTACCCCAAGGAGGGTGACAAGGCGATGCTGACTGTGCACAAAACAGTTTTTGCTGCCGTAGGTGAGAACATCTCCCCGACAACTGTTACCCAATTCATCTTTGGGGGTTACCTCCCAGAGGCTCGACCACGACCCGACATCACTCCAGCCGCATTCAAGGGGAACAGTCGCCGCTTTGGTTGTCCGCTCCATAACCGCATAGTCCACAGAAATACTGGGACATTGGCTAAACGGCTCTTGGGCAAGACGGGTAAAGTCTAAATCCTGCCGTCCGTGCTGGAGGGCAAGGCGACACTGCTGCAAAATCTGTGGTTGTTGTTGCCCTAGCTCCTCTAAAAACGTTTGGGCACGGAAGAGGAATATACCGCTATTCCACAGGTAATTTCCGGCCTGCACGTACGCCTCGGCAGTGGCTCCATCGGGCTTTTCGACAAACTTGGTGACGCGGTGGGCGTGGGGTTCCGGTAGCGGCTCACCACAGCAAATGTAGCCATAGCCGGTGTGGGGACGGGTAGGGGTAATGCCAAAGGTGACTAACCAGTCTGCTAGGGCGGGTGCCATTGCCCACTCAAGGCTTTGTTGGAATGCTGCAACATCTTGGACCAAGTGATCCGCTGGCAGCACCAACAGTAGGGCATCGGTTTCTAAAATATCTGTGATGTAAAGGGCGGCGATCGCAATGGCCGGTGCCGTATTGCGTCCCACCGGTTCCAGCACAATTTGGGTTGGCGTGACTCCTAATTGCTGGAACTGCTCCGCCACCAAAAAGCGATGGTTTTCATTGGCAATAATCAGGGGAGGCTGGACAGTGGCTAACCCTTGCAACCGCTGCCATGTTTGCTGGAGGAGGCTGCTGCCATTGCTGGTTAAGGTTATAAACTGCTTGGGGTGAGTCTGGCGAGACAGCGGCCACAGGCGACTGCCCGATCCCCCCGATAGGATCACGGGAATACAGTCCATCCCCCCTCCCTAGGTCTAAGTTGTTGATTAGCAGTGCTCAGCATTCTATTATGGCGACAATTTCTTAGCTTGACACGATGTTTAGGTTAATTACGGTTTTTTGGGCATTTATTTTTCTCGGTGTATTGTTGCTGCTGGGGCGAATAGTGCGCCAACGCTGGCCGTTGATGCAGGCGCTCTATATGCCTAGTTCCGTGATTGCTGGGGTGATTGGGTTACTGCTTGGCCCTGCGGTGCTGGGGGCGATCGCTGGGCGGATCAGTCCCGATTCAGCATGGGTGAATGGCATGTTTGCCGAGGATATCCGAGAGGTGTGGCGGCAGTCCCCCAGTATTTTCATTAATATTGTCTTTGCCTGCTTATTCCTTGGGGAGGTCATCCCCAGTCCCCGCGAGATTTGGCAAAAAGCCTCGCCCCAAGTGGCCTTTGGCCAGATTTTGGCCTGGGGGCAGTACGTGGTGGGGTTGGGCTTGACGCTGGTGATCCTTGTTCCCCTGTTTCAGGTCGATCCGATTGCGGGGGCACTCATTGAAGTTGCCTTTGAGGGGGGACACGGCACTGCTGCGGGGATGGCAGAAACTTTTACAGCGCTCAATTTTCCCGCAGGGGCAGATATGGCACTAGGGTTGGCCACTGTGGGACTGCTGTCTGGGGTCGTCGCTGGGGTGGTACTCATTAACTGGGCACGACGGACGAATCGGTTACAGGTGGCCGGGGCGATCGCCCCTATTGACGATAATTTTGAGGATCCACACCCTCACGATACCCCCGAAACCCGAGTGGCGCGGCAACAACTTCGGCGGGATCTGCTCATTGATCCACTGTCCTTGAACTTTTGCTTTGTTGGGCTGGCGATTATTATGGGCTGGCTCATCCTAGAAACCCTGCGCTGGCTAGAGAGATTGACTTGGGGGCAAACGGGTCTGACCTTAATGCCCTATGTGCCACTCTTTCCCCTTGCCTTGATTGGTGGAATTCTTGTGCAGGTGCTGCTGGTGCGATTACGCAAGCAATACCTCATTAGCCGCCCCCTCATCAACCATATTGGTGGGGTGGCCTTAGATGTCACGATTATAACGGCCTTGGCGACGCTCTCCCTTGCCGCTATTGGCGAAAATCTATTACCGTTTCTAGTCTTGAGTTTTGGCGGTATCTTCTGGAACCTGTTTGTGATGCTCTACTTGGGGCCACGTATTTTACCCGTCTTCTGGTTTGAGCGCGGCATTGGTGATATGGGGCAGTCAATGGGGGTGACCTCAACAGGGCTGCTGCTAATTCGCATGGTGGATCCCCATAATCAATCAGGAGCCTTAGAAAGCTTTGCCTACAAGCAAATTCTTTTTGAACCCATTGTGGGGGGAGGGTTGTTTACCGCTGCGGCTCCCATCTTAATTCGCAATGTTGGCGTGGTGCCTGTACTCTTGTTAACGACGCTGCTGCTCCTGTTTTGGTTGGGGTTTGGGCTGTGGAACTGTCACCAAATCCGGCGATCGCCCTAGGGCAAACGCAGACTCCTGAACTTGCTCGCCCAAGACGCTTCTAAGGGAGCGAAGACAGCAAAATAACTCAACGCAGGATGGGATAATGACTTTCTTGTTCACGTTGTACTTCCCTGAGTAGGGGTGTGCCCTGAGCAATGACCCTTGGCCAATCCCAACCCTAATTAAGGTAAAGAGATCCTGTACTTGTCTGGGAAGCTGGAGCAATCGCGGTAGAACTAAGGCAAGGGCCGATTATTCACCGCGTAGTTTGCGAGGATTCCCACAATGACCAGTTTAATTCCGCCCGGTTGCCCGACGGTGCTCACAGAAGACGATCGCACCGGTACAAGTGTTGAAACATTGCGCCGCGCCTTCATGGATAACCTGTTCTTTGTGCAAGGACGGTTTCCAGAAGTTGCCACAAAAAATGATCATTACCTTGCCCTTGCCTACACTGTGCGCGATCGCCTCCTCTTGCGCTGGCTCAACTCTGCCAAAACCTATCGCGATCAATTCAGTCGCACCGTTTGCTACCTCTCGGCAGAATTCTTGCTTGGCCCGCACCTTGGTAACAACCTCATTAACTTAGGGTTGTACGATGCCGTTGCCGAAGCCATGCAGCAAACAGGCCTAGATCTCAACGTACTCCTCGATCAAGAAGAAGAACCCGGACTTGGGAACGGGGGGCTGGGTCGCCTTGCTGCCTGTTATATGGACTCATTAGCCACCCTAGAAATTCCGGCCATTGGCTATGGTATTCGCTACGAGTATGGCATCTTTGACCAAGAAATCCGCGATGGTTGGCAAGTAGAAATCACCGACAAGTGGTTACGCTACGGTAATCCGTGGGAAATTGCCCGCCCTGAAATCACTCTGCCAGTTAAGTTTGGTGGCTCCACCTACAGCTACACCGACGATCAGGGGCGCTACCGCGTCGTTTGGCAACCCCATCAGATGGTGCAGGGAATTGCCTACGATACCCCCATTCTCGGCTATAAAGTCAACACCGCCAACCTGCTGCGGCTGTGGCGGGCAGAGGCCATTGAATCCTTTGACTTCCAAGCCTTTAACACCGGTGACTATTACGGGGCGGTGAACGAGAAAATTGCCTCAGAAAACATCACCAAAGTGCTCTACCCCAACGACGAGCAACTCCAAGGCAAAGAACTGCGCCTGATGCAGCAGTATTTCTTGTGCTCCTGTGCCCTTCAGGACATGATCCGGCTCTATTTACAGTCCTCCTCAGATTTAACCCGTTTCCATCACAAGTTCACCGTCCAGCTGAACGATACCCACCCAGCCATCTCCGTGGCGGAGCTAATGCGCCTATTGGTGGATGAGCACCTACTGCCTTGGGACAAAGCGTGGGATATTACCCGCCAAACCTTTGCCTATACCAACCACACCTTACTGCCTGAAGCCCTTGAAAAATGGCCGCTTCCCCTCTTTGGGTCTCTGCTGCCACGGCACCTGCAAATTATCTACGAAATTAACCAGCGGTTTCTTGATCAGGTGCGGCTTGCCTATCCTGGTGATCAGGAGCGATTAGCGCGGCTTTCGATTATTGATGAAAGTGAGTGCCGCTATGTGCGCATGGCCAACTTAGCCTGTGTGGGGAGCCATGCCATCAATGGGGTGGCAGCCCTGCACTCAGAACTGCTTAAACAAACAGTACTGCGAGACTTTTACGAACTCACCCCTGAAAAGTTTTCCAATAAAACCAATGGGGTAACCCCCCGTCGCTGGATGGTGCTGAGTAATCCGGGGCTAACCCAACTGATCAGTAACCATATCGGTGAGGATTGGATTAAGCACCTCGATCAACTGCGGCGGCTTGAACCTCTTGCCGAGGATGCAGGGTTTGCCGCCGAGTGGCACGCGGTCAAACACAAAAACAAAGTGCGCCTAGCCGAGTATATTCAGCAGCGGGTGGGTATTAGCGTTGACCCCAGTTCGATTTTTGATATTTTGGTGAAACGCATTCACGAGTATAAGCGGCAACACCTGTGCGTTCTCAATATCATTACTCTTTACCAACGCCTCAAAGATCATCCGAATCTCGACATTACACCGCACACATTTATCTTTGGCGGCAAGGCGGCTCCCGGTTACTACAAGGCCAAGCTGATTATTAAACTCATTAACTCTGTGGCAGAGGTGGTCAACACCGATCCGACAGTGGCCGATCGCCTGAAGGTCGTCTTTTTGCCAGACTATAACGTTACCTGTGGTCAGCGAGTGTATCCGGCTGCCGATCTCTCTGAGCAAATTTCCACGGCGGGCTATGAAGCCTCAGGCACTGGCAACATGAAATTTGCCCTCAATGGTGCGCTGACCATTGGTACCCTTGATGGCGCCAATGTCGAAATTCGTGAAGAAGTGGGGGCTGAAAACTTCTTCCTCTTTGGCAATACCGTTGAACAGCTACAGGAGATCTGGCGCAACGGCTATCGGCCATGGGAGATTGCCAACAATAACCCCATGCTCAAGCGAGTGCTGGATCTCATCAGTTGTGGTCACTTTTCCCACGGCGATACAGAGCTATTTCGCCCCATTGTTGAGCACCTGTGGCAAAACGATCGCTACTGCCTACTGGCAGATTACCAAAGCTATGTCGACTGCCAAGAGCAGGCTACGCGCCTCTATCGCGACCAAAAACAGTGGGTGAAAATGTCAATTCTGAACGTAGCACGCATGGGTAAGTTCTCCAGCGATCGCGCCATTCGTGAGTACTGCGAAGACATTTGGCGGGTACAGCCCGTTCATGTGCCCTTAGCAGACACCTCCTATATTGCCCAATGACCTAGGGTGCCCCCTCAGCATCTTGGCATACTCCGCGCAGCTAAAACTGGGGGATTCTGGTTACTGGTTCTACGACAGCACTTACGTCCTTGGATTGCCCCGCAGACGCAGAGGTGCGTGTCTCTCCAGTCGCTCCCCCTTACGGGGCAGTTCCCTTTTACCCAAAGGTACTGTTTGGCCATTCCATTCCCAAGAGCCCCTTTTTCAGAATATTTAGGGCGGCATTTTGGTCTCTATCCATCGCAAACCCACACTTGGGACAACTATGGGTTCTGGTGGATAGCGTCTTGTGTACCCTGTAACCACAACTACAGCAATCCTGAGTCGTGTATTGCGGTGTTGAAGCAGGAACCTTCATCGGCGACGATGGAATCCCCTTCCTGGGCGCAGCGAAGGGAAGGGAGGATGTCAAGGACATCGTACATCGTGTTGCGAATTGGGGTACGGGGTAAGCGTGCCATGACCACCCCCCCAAAATACAGCAGCAGATAAGCCGCCGCCATCCACCAGTGAATGGTCATAAGACGCTAAAACACTGAGGTGAAGCAGCGAGGTGTTGTTGAAACGACATCTGACATCCATGCCCCCTTCTGAGTACTAAGCGTGTTTCCTGTACCGTAGCTCAGGTTTTGAGCCATACTCTGGGGAACCTGCCACTGCGCTTTATAATCATTTACGTAATGCTGGGCAAGAAACGCTATGACGGACACCCCTGATTCAACCACACCGGCAGTAGAGACCGCGGCAGCGGCGCGGCAACTTTTGGGCATGAAGGGTGCCAAAAGCGGAGAAACCAATATCTGGAAAATTCGCCTCCAGTTAATGAAACCCATTACCTGGATTCCTCTAATCTGGGGGGTGGTGTGTGGGGCGGCCTCCTCCGGTGGCTTTACGTGGAGCCTTGAAGATATTTTGAAGGCGGCAACCTGTATGTTGCTCTCTGGGCCGTTGATGGCGGGCTATACCCAAACCCTCAACGATTATTACGATCGCGAGATCGATGCCATTAATGAGCCGTACCGCCCAATTCCTTCAGGTGCTATTTCCCTTAACCAAGTGCGTGCCCAGATTATTTTTCTGGTAGTGGCAGGKTTGGGGTTGGCTGTACTCTTGGATTTATGGGCGAATCATCCCACCTTGCCCGTCACAAAAATTGCCCTGCTTGGTGGGTTTCTGGCCTACATCTATTCCGCGCCCCCCCTCAAGCTGAAGAAAAATGGCTGGCTGGGGAACTATGCCTTGGGAGCCAGTTACATTGCTCTGCCGTGGTGGGCGGGTCATGCCCTTTTTGGTGAATTAACACCAACGATTGTGGTACTGACCCTGATTTATAGTTTGGCGGGGTTGGGCATTGCCATTGTCAATGATTTCAAAAGTGTCGAGGGCGATCGCCAACTGGGATTGGCTTCCCTGCCGGTAATGTTTGGGGTGGGCACAGCGGCGTGGATTTGTGTCCTGATGATTGATATTTTTCAGTTGGGGATTGCGGGTTACCTTATAGCCTTGCACGCGAATCTCTACGCCGTGATTTTAATTCTGCTGGTGATTCCGCAAATTGTCTTTCAGGATATGTACTTTCTGCGGGATCCCCTAAAAAATGATGTCAAGTACCAAGCCAGTGCTCAGCCCTTTTTAGTTTTGGGAATGCTAGTGGTTGGCTTGGCGTTGGGGCACACCCTTGTTTAATTCTAGGCATGGCCACAACCCTAACCCTCACGGTTGAACAGGGGGGCGATCGCCTCGATACATTTTTAGCCCAGCACCAGCCGCAACTCTCCCGCTCCCGCTGGCAACAACTCATTCAGCAGGGGCAGGTACGCATTAATCACCGCATCTGCGATCGCAAAAACCACCCCCTCAGTGGCGGAGACATCTTAGAAATTACCCTGCCGGAGCCAGAACCCCTAGCGCTTGAGCCGGAAGCGCTCCCCTTAGACATTCTCTACGAGGATAGCGATCTGCTGATCCTCAATAAGCCGGTAGGTGTAGTCGTGCATCCAGCACCGGGTCATCCCCACGGTACCCTAGTGCATGGTCTGTTGGCGCACTGTCCCGATTTGGCTGGGATTGGCGGCATCAAGCGGCTAGGCATTGTCCATCGCCTCGATAAAGATACCTCAGGGGCAATGGTAGTAGCTAAAACCGAGGCCGCCCTCCATCATCTACAAGCCCAACTCAAATCCCGCCAAATGCAGCGGCACTACCTCGGCGTAGTCTATGGACAACCCAGCACCGAAACGGGCAGCATTACTGCTCCCATTGGTCGCCATGAGCGCGATCGCAAAAAAATGGCCGTTGTCTCACTCCCCAAAGGACGCATTGCCACAACTCACTGGCAGGTTCAAGAACGCTTTCGCCACTGCGCCCTTGTGGAATTTCACCTAGACACCGGACGCACCCACCAGATTCGGGTGCACGCAGCACATCTGGGGTGGCCTTTAGTGGGGGATCCCCTCTACGGTAGAGGCTCCCCTGTGAAGATGAACCTTCCGGGGCAAGCCCTCCATGCCTTCCGGTTACAGCTGATCCATCCGCGAACCGGTGACCCGATCGTGGCGATCGCCCCCCTGCCAGCGCACCTAGAAAAACTCCTGCGCCTGCTACGGAGCTAACGCATTGCCCCGCAGTAAACTACCAATGGTTTTAGCAGTAATTTTCAACTGCACTAGGGGATTTGCAGGCACCACAGTTTTGTAGAGGTAGCTGTCAAAGGTAAGCTTTTGCACATCCACATCGCTACACATCTCCACAAACGCCTCGCGGGTGGCATCCGAGCGGTAAAAGACCCGTTGCAGCAAATCCAACACGAGGTAAGTCATACCGTAGGCCTTATCCCACCGCTTGAGATAGAGCTTCAAATCGGCTTCTGTGGGGATGCGACGGCCATTGCTAGATGTCTCGACAATGGTTTCAGCACACATCCGTGCCGACTTGGCCGCAAAATAAATCCCTTCACCGGAGGACTTGGTGACCGTACCGGCAGCATCCCCCACGAGGGCAACCCGCCCCACCACCCGTCGTGGACGGGGATGCTCTGGAATCGGATGGGCTTCGACTTTGATGATTTGCCCCCCCTCCAGTTTGGCCGCCGCGCGCGCCCGAATGCCTGCCTGTAGCTCACGAATGCGATCTTTATTCACCTTCATGGTGCCGGTGCCCACGGCCACGTGGTCGTACTTCGGAAACACCCACGCATAAAAATCAGGGGAGACATCATCGCCCACATACATCTCCGCCAACTCGTCGTAATAGGCCATTTTGTCAGCAGGTAAGCGAATCCGCTCTTGAAAGGCAATGGCATAGTTGTAATCACCAGCATCAATTTCCTTGGCAATGCGGGAATTTGCCCCATCCGCGCCAATGACGAGATCCACCTCAAGGGTCTGGGTGCTACCATCCCCTAGGACATAGTGCAGGGTATAGGGCTGATCACTGCCGCTGGGTTGCTCCAGCTTAAACACCGTGCCATTGATGAGGTTTGTGCCCAAATCCGCCGCCCGGTTGCGCATAAAGGTGTCTAGAACCTCACGGCGACACATACCAATGTACTCATCATCCTTGAGGGTTTGGCCGATATTCACCTCAATGTTGGAGGGGGAAATCATTTTCATTTTCCGTACCCGCCGATCAATAATTTCGGGGGGCAACTCAAATTCACTGACCATGCACAGGGGGATGGCTCCGCCACAGGGCTTGGCATTGTCTAACTTGCGCTCAAAGAGATAGGTCTCAATTCCAGCCTTGGCTAAAATTTCGGCGGCGGAGGAACCCGCTGGACCACCACCAACAACGGCTACCCGAAGTGACAACGGACAACTCCCAATCACTGCTAACAAACAACAGTTTGGATGGTATCACGGCAATTTTTTGTCTTCAAGGATTTAATCCCCAAAGGGCACAACTGTAACACTTTTCAATATTTGGCCACGATGTCACCGGCCTTGCAAAGGGTATTGGTAACTTTACGCAGGCACACAAGAGCATTTTCTGGAGGAGTCGCTGGCAAGAGGCTGCTCTTTAGCAACACCCGAGAGATTATTTATCAGGACTTACGCAGAAGTGGCTTTAGACCGAACAAACGAGCTTTACTACACTAAACTACTGCCAGTATCTGCTGAGCAGTCTTGTCAACTGCACCGTCACAAACGTGGCTGACCATCTCGAGGGCATCAGCCATGACTGCATCAGCCGCTATTTAGGTGGGGGCGTTGCATCATGAAGGGAGGAGTGAGGATGAGTTCTCATGCAACGTTTAGGATGCCGATCGCCTCCTATCCGTAAGAACGGTAAGAGAAGAGGTAAGCAAAATTACATTTGCCGCCCTCACCCTAGCCCTCTCCTTTGGGAGAGGGAACAAGACTCTTAGCTCCCTTCTCTCTGGGGAGACAGGTTGGGGATAAGGGCAATTCATAGCCACATTCAGCAACACCCTCAAGGATATAGCGATGAAATCAAGCAACAATGCTGACCCGTGTATGTCAAGGCATTGAACGCGTCACAGGGGTTGATCATACAACGGTCATTCAGTAGGTGAAACCAGTTGGAGAATGTCTGCCTGCTGCTTATGTCCCAGATGGTTGGCGAACTGGATGAATTGGAACCCTTTGTCGGCGCTACAAAAACAAAATCTGGCTGTGGACAGCCGTTAACCACTTTAGAAAAGGAATTTTAGACCGTTCCGGAAGAACCCAATTAATTACGATAGGAGTACACCGTTTGCAAAATAAATGCTTCTAGGGATTTTAGCCCTTCTTGATCTGCCATCACTCGAGGTAAATTGGTCTGAATCTGCTGGCGAATCCATTCACGGTACGCCACATTCTGGCCGAGCTCAATCGCTTTGTGGATATAGTCCCTCACGGTCGGCGCAATGAGTTCCGGTAGCCCCAGTTGGGTCAAAATCCCTGCGGTGTGCCGCCCCCGCATAAATCGTCCGGGAGTGGTCACGATAGGGAGTTGGGCATAGTTCAGGGCTTCTAGGGTTGTACAACCCCCCGACCACTCAATAGAATCCAGAAAAATATCGAGGCAGTGCAGCATGGAGGTAAACCCATAGAAATTCAAAGGCCGGGAGATGAAGCAATAGTCTTGCCAGTGTAAGTTCTTGGCAGAAAATGCTCGCTCAAGGCGGGCTTCAAACCGCTGGCGGCTATGCTTGGTCATATGATGACTGATAAAGACAAATTGGCAGTTGCCGACGGCAGCGGCAATCTCTGGATAAATATAATCAAACTGTGGCAGATACTTAAACACCGACTGTAAACAACCATACAGTACTGCATCAGGCTTTAATCCGTACTCCTGTCGCGTAATCGGTGCCCTTTCATCTTCTGGTAAGGGACTGAACTGAATCCCTAAATTTTTAAGCCGTACTAATTGTTCACAATACTCTGAATCACCCGTTTCTGGCTCCATTAATTCGCTACTTAGAAAATAATCGATTGTGGGCAAACCAGAGGTATCTGGGTGTCCCCACGACATGCACTGAATGGGAGCTAACCACAGACTAGCTAGTTTAATCACGTCTAAGTCCATGCCAATTTCCGGGAATAACATCAGATGTAGTTGGTCTGATCTAATCAATTCAAACCATGATTCAAGCGGGCGGATTCCCATCTCGAATTTATGACAGTAGCGCTTAATTTTTTCGGTACATTGATCGGTATAGTCCTGTGGGTAGTAAGCATAGATTTTAATTTTTTCATTGTTTAAGTATTTAATCCAGTTATGGAGCATTAATTTCCAGACCGTATGCCTGCGAAAAAAGCCACAGAGAATGCCCACTCGCACCGGTATGTCTGGAGAGAGCTTTGGCATTGCAGGGCGCTCTTTGCCCTTGGGAATGATCTTTGTCATGACATCATGAACAAACTGACCATACATCTGTTGCAGATGACGAGTGGGCAATCCCTGATAGGGGAGCAGAAACATTGCTACATAGCCAATCCAGTGATGCAGTTGCCCGATTTCTTCAACAGATGCATTTTGAAAAGCCGTGTAAAATTCAAAAAAGGCTTTTTCAAATTGTTGATGACAGACTAACACTTCTTCTGGCGTATCATAAACATTGAGTAAATAGCTAAAGCACCGTATAAATTCAATACTAAGTTTCCAGTCTGGTTGCAAAGAAAGCGCAACCTCATAGGCATGCCGAGATTGTTCTAAGTTACTGTCAGAGCTACTGAGAATGCCTAAGCTACACCATGCTGTAGCAAGGTGAGAATCTAAGGAGAGGGCGTGCTTAAAACTAGCAATGGCCTTATTAAAATCTTTATTTTGCCATTGCTTCTTTGCAAATTTCTCCCAGCCTTTCGCAAATGCAGGATGGGGACTTCGCAAGGCAAGTTGAAGATAGTCCATAGGTATGACGGTTCAAGTTGCAAGGGGGGTAAGTGTGTGTTCCTCACGCTACCCGATTGGGGGTGACTGGGTCTCCGACCAATTGCCGCAGGTTTTGGGTGCGAATAAGGTCGTTCACTTCAAGCACGGGTCGGCGCTCAAGGGTCGCCACATGCTCGATAGCGGCAAGTAGAGCTGCTGCTGCTTCGGCTTCGCTGTATCCCCGGCGTTGCGCCAGCTGTAAGGCGTGGCGATCGGCCGCCACTTCCACAGCCACACCGCGTGTATTCTGCCACACTTGGAGGGCACCAAAGGCTGTTAGACCCCCTGCGACGATCGCCCCCACTGCATCTGCTTGCAGGAATTGCAAGACGGTGCCAAGGGCGCCCGCAACGGTTACCCCCTGATACAGATCTAATTTGATTAATCCCGTTGCGTTAAACCAGGCTACGGCTCGCAAGATCAGTAGATCCCGCTCGCGAGTATCTAACCGGCTCCAGAGGCGGAAATTAATTTCAATGGGGCGATCGCCCCACGGCAGGGCTGGCCGATAGGTAATGACCTGTGCCTGCTGCGGACGGGAGACCAATTTACAGCGCATCCGAGCGGAGGCGGGCATGAGGTCTAGAAGACGGCGAATCTCGGAGTCTGGGGTCACGGCGTAACCTCTGTGGCAACGGTGGAAACGACATGAGAGTTCGTCAACGTTCCGCGCTTCGTTGCAGCTGCAAGGAGACCATAAAACAGTGGGTGCGGTTGATTGGGACGAGAGCGAAATTCCGGATGAAACTGCACCGCAATAAAGAAGGGGTGTGCTGGATATTCAATGATTTCGACTAAGCGGCCATCGGGGGAGGTGCCGCTAATGACGTAGCCCGTTTCTAAGAAAAGGCTGCGGTAAGCATTATTAAACTCATAGCGGTGGCGATGCCGCTCATAGATCACAGTTTCACCGTAGAGTTGCTCAGCAAGGGAGTGAGCCGCCAGCCGACAGGCGTACAACCCTAGGCGCATGGTGCCCCCCAAATCCACAATATCCTGCTGCTCCGGCAATAGGTGAATAACGGGATGGGCGGTATTGGGGTCAAACTCGGCGCTGTTGGCGTTTTCTAGACCAGCAATATGGCGTGCCCATTCAATCACAGCGCACTGCATCCCTAGGCACAGCCCCAAAAAGGGAATGTTCTGCTCGCGGGCGTACTGAATGGCAGCAATTTTGCCCTCCACACCGCGAATGCCAAAGCCACCGGGGACAACCACTGCCGCCACGTTTTCGAGGTAAGCCGCTGCGCCATTTTCCGCAATCTCTTCGGAGTTCACCCAGCGAATGTGTAACTCTTGATCGAGGGCGATCGCCGAGTGCCGTAACGCTTCCACAACCGAGAGATACGCATCACTCAGACGCACATACTTGCCAACAATCGCCACCTCTATGGGAACTTGGGGACGGTAGAGCCGCTCCACAAGGGCTTGCCATTGGCTCAGATCGGGGGAGCGTTGCTCAAGGTTCAACAGCCTTAGCACTTGGGTGGCCAACCCCTCCCGTTCCAGCAGCAGCGGCACTTCGTAAATACTCTTGGCATCTGCTGAAGGAATCACCGCATCGACGGGCACATCACAAAATTGCGAGAGTTTTTCCTTAATGCCTGGCACCAAGGGGCGATCGCACCGGCAGATGAGAATATCCGGCTGAATCCCAATCGAGCGCAACTCCTTCACCGAATGCTGCGTGGGCTTTGTTTTCATTTCTCCCGCCGACGGAATCCAGGGCACCAGCGTAACGTGCATAAACAGAACATGGTGCCGCCCCACCTCCGTGCGAAACTGCCGAATAGCTTCAAGGAACGGCAAAGACTCGATATCCCCAACGGTGCCGCCAATCTCAATGATCACAACATCGGGGTTCTTATCCTTCGCAACCCGCAAAATCCGTTCCTTAATTTCGTTCGTAATGTGGGGAATCACCTGTACTGTGCCCCCCATATAATCGCCCCGCCGCTCCTTATTGATGACCGCTTGATAAATCGAGCCAGTGGTAACGCTATTCAGCCGCGACATCGGAGTATCGGTAAACCGCTCGTAATGGCCAAGATCCAGATCCGTTTCCGCCCCGTCATCCGTCACAAACACTTCTCCGTGCTGAAACGGACTCATGGTTCCGGGATCCACATTGATATAAGGATCTAGCTTGAGAATTGAAACAGAATATTGCCGCGATTTGAGCAGTCGCCCTAAGCTGGCAGCGACAATACCCTTGCCAATACTTGAGACAACGCCGCCCGTAACAAACACATATTTAGTCATCATGTTTCAGTGAGTTGCTACCCCGTACCCCTTAGATTACTGTACCTTGGGTTTCTACCAAGGGCTACCAATGGTCGTAAACGCTGCCCAAAAGTACGGATGCGAGAGTTGGCGTGTCCCATTGGTGGTTAACCCGTCCGGCAGAGGAATGGCTAGCCCCCCCCGCACACCGGTACCCCGCAGACTATTACCCTCGATCACAACTGCCCCTTTGATCATGGCAATTTGGGCTTGGCGCAAGGCTTCTGCCTTAATGGGTGCCGAACCCAAATGCTTATAAAACTCCGTCATCAAAGCGAGAGTGCCCTCATCACTGACGTACCACAGGCTAGCCACGGAAGTTTTAACCCCAGCCTGCAGTGCCAACCCTGCAAACCCTAGCTCGGCCTCGCGGCTCCCCACCGCTGTGCGACAGGCACTGAGGGTCATTAGCTCCGTGGGCGGACGGAACAAGCGTAACTGCCGCAACTGGGCGATCGAAAGCTGGCTATCCCAAAACTGAATGTAGGAATTGTCGGGTTTGCCCGGATTAAACTCGCCGTGGGTGGCCAGATGCAAAATTGGATATTGACTACGGCGACGCTGCGTCTCTAGATTTGGAACTGTAAACTGTGCGTTGAGGAATTCGGTACCCCGTCCCACCAATTGGGTAATGGTTTGTAACTCGATGGGAACCGCTGGTAGTGGACTTTGCTTTTGAAATTCAGATGCTCCCATGGCCAAGACTTGGGCATCCTGCAGTGGCTGATAGCGAGTATCCACAAGGTTAATGCTAGGAATCAGCCCTAGATTGTACCGCTCCACTAAGAACTGGCCATTGCGCCCCACAGGTACATCCGTCACCGTAGAAGACACTAAGTTAGAGCCAGTGTGCAGCGCGGCGATCGGCAGTCCTCGCAGCCCTTGATCCATCGCAAAGACAAGCGTAGTAATCCCCCGAGCTTGCAGTTCAGGATCTACACTGCCCAAAATCCACTGGTACAGTTGCTGCGCAAAGGGCAAATAGGAGTCTGTATTCGTTTTAGCCGGATCCCGCACCTCTCGGTTAAAGGCAGAAATCACCCGCTGGAGTTCCTCCTGAGAGACACGCACCGCCTGATAAATGGGTTCCCCCGTCGGTGTCACAATAAAAATATCCAGTTGGCCGGGTCGCCAAAAAACATACGTGAGGGCGGGAGTTTGTCCGATTTCTGCCGCCATTCGAGCTAGCAATGCTTGAATTTGAGCAATATCAAGATTTTGTAGCCCCTCCTGACCAGGGGTATTAAACAGTTCACCAAAATACTCACTGAACTCAAAAGTATAAAGCTGCTCCAAGAGCTTAACCGCTGTTGCATAATCGCCTTGGTCAAAGGCATTACCAATTTGCTGGCGAATAATGTCAACCCCCGAAAAATAGAGCACTTGGGCAACCGTTTCCGGAAATTCCGGATTTTGCACTTCCTCGCCAAAGAAAATTTTGCCTAGATCTTCATCGATTTCAGATTGGGACGGTGGTGCGGGAGGCTCTGACGGTGGTGCGGGAGGCTCTGACGGTGGCGCGAGAGCAGAGACCCGGTACAGGAATCCTGAGCCGCCAAACAAGGGAGCACCTGGGTAGGTTGTATCAAACTGCTCGGCACCCGTAAGGCCGCCTTTCACATCAAGACTGGGATCTGTGGAATAGACCAACCAGCGCCCATTGGGGTTCGTAAAGACCGTTGAGCCAAAATTATTAATAAAATTGTTGCCAGCCACCAGCACAATGGCATCCCCAGAGCCAAAGGCGGTAATCGGTGCATTCAGAACAATGTTACCCGTCAAGGTTTGCAGAAAAATAGTGCGACCTGTAATCCCTGTAGGATTGACGGTACCAATGGTGAGGGTGCCGTTGTTCACCAACTGAAAGTCACTGGAACTGTTTAACTGAGCAGCAACTGTACCGATTTGGTTACTGGGGTTTAGGAGGGTGACGTTGCCATTTTGTAGGGTTGCCCCTAAACTCCCCACTTGCAGCGGAGCCGTTTGGGTAAGGTTGCCAGTGGCTAAATTTACAATGAAAGGGTTACCGTTCGTGCTCAAGCCAGTTGTCAGGCCATTGACCCCATTATTAAAGCTAGTGATAGCAAGCCCCCCTTGGTTGCTGAGGGTGACCCCGCCATTAACATTGCCCGATAGTGCTTGCAGTTGGTTATTGGGGTTGCTGAGGGTGACGTTGCCTTGGCCGAGCAGTTGTAGGGTGTTGGCAGCAATGGCATGACTGCCTTGGCTGACACCGCCGCCACTGTTTAGGGTTAGGTTGCGCCCATTCAGATTTGTGACCCCAGAGCCATTAAACTGAATCCCAGCAGAACCAGCACCGGGAGTTTGCAAGGCAAGGTTATAGCTCAAACTCAAGGGACGCACGTCAATCAGCCCAGTACCACTGGGGTTGCCAATGGTCACGAGGGAAAAGCCACCACTAATGCGATCCAGCAGTGTCTGATCGATCAATAAGCTGCCCGTTGCACCATCTCCCACACCAACTGTGGTACTGACAAGCACGGGTTGAAAAACTAAACGACCGCTGCTATTAGAGACAATTGATATATTGTTCAGGTCGTCAGCTTCCAGATTAATGCGGCCTAAAGCCGCAAAGGTTAAAATTCCATTCTCTACTTGAAAGCGGGCAACACCATCGTCATAGGAATTAATTTCAATGCCAGTTCCAGATTCGCTACTGCGGCCATCAATTAAAAGATTTCCAGAGCCAGCAGCCTGAATAATGGTTGTAGAGGGTAGCCCAGAAGAAATTTCAACTCCAGTTCCATCTGGCTTAGCGATTCCCAGAATCTGAACATTGCCAGTGCTACTGCTAATCAGCATCGTTCCATCAAATTCACTGGAAATTGACACCCCTCGGTTAAAAAAGAAGCCACCGCCAGTTCCAGAGCGCCCCTCTAATAAAATATTTCCTGATGCGGTTGTAATGGACGAATCAGTGATCTCAATCCCTTGACTCCATCCTTCTGGGATGGGATCGCCACCCGTACCGAATATTTCAATATTGCCACTGCCTGTTGTTGTCACTATGGCATCCGTCATCTCAATACCACGGCTACTCAATCCACCATCAGAGCCCTGCCCAGTCAGGGTGATGTGACCGCCCCCAGCATTTAAGGTTGAATCGGAAATCAAAACACCGGTTCTACTACCAGTACCAGTGATGTTAATGTTCCCTCCTTGTGATAAAAGACTGGAGAGTTGGATCAGAACCGCAGCCGAACCACCTCCAGTACCATTAATAGTAATGCTCCCCCCGTTTGAATCAAGTATCGAGTTGCCGATATTAATTCCACTACTGTTACTTGAAAGTAAAATGTTGGCGGATCCTGATGTTGCTTGAATACTGGCGTTGCTAAGTCCAATCAACGTTTCAGCTTTCAAAGTAATTGAACCGACTCCTGAGCCAGTGTAGTTAATTGATGACGATGGGTCAACAAAAATAGCTCCTGTTCGGGACTCAAGTGTAATGTTGCCGTTAGCAGAGAGGCCTGAAGAGCTGACGGTAAAATCACCTACATTTACAAAGGAGACTGAGCCAACATTTCCATATAATTCAGAAATGTTATTGTCCGCAGTTAAGCTAAAGGTTCCACTGCCAGAGAGACTTAAGATATCTGTAGTGATTGTGCCGCTACTACTTTGACTGATGAGGCCATTTCCTTGCAAACTAACAGTTGTTGTGTTGCCAGACGAAGCTTCTAGGTTGATAGGGGCGTTGAGGGTAATATTGTTGCCAGAATTAAAGCGAAGCGTAACAGAGGAGCCTGAGAACGCATCTATAGGTGCATCGACCGTAATATTGCTGCCAGTGATTTCAACATTTGTACCCCCAGAGAGCCGACTCTCAATTGTTTGATTGCCAACCGTTGCGTTGGCAATGGGGGTAAAAATATCAGGATTCCCACCAGAATAACTACCATTATTAATGACATTACTATCAACGATGGTGACATCAAATGGATCAAGCAACCATGTTCCAGCTTTGCCATTGATAGCGCTGGCATCCACAACGCCAAAGGCATTCAGGACGTTGCGCCCGGAGGTTTCTACAAAGCCACCATCGCCTCGGAGTTGGCCACCACGCGCCGTAATGGTGCCATAGAACTGGGTGGCATTATCGGCCCAGGCAATGATGGTACCGCCATTGCCATCGCTGAGGGCATCCGCTGCAATGATGCTGCCACGGTTAATAAAAAGGTTTTGAGCATTGAAGCTGCTATCAAGGCGATGGGTGCCTGTTGTGCCCCCTAGATAGTCGCCGCCGATCAGAATTGTGCCACCACCAAACTGGCCGGAGGCATTGAGGTTGGCATTCAGGAGGGCGGTGTTTTGCCCCGTGACGGTGATTTGCCCACCGATGCCGTTGGGGTTGGCAACGGATACATTACCCCCCACCACGGCGGTGCTGCTGCCCATTGGCACCTTGGCAGGGTCGTGCACGAGACTAATGGTGCCATCAGGGTGCTGGATGACGCTGTTGACGGTGGGATAGGTGCCACCGCCGGTGAGTAGATTGGGCAGATCTATGGCGGTAATGATGCCGTCTGCGGGGAGTCGCTCTTGAGGAATTTCGAGGCTGAGGAGCATCCCCTCTTGTGAGACCCGCACCATGCCACTTTCGGGAACGGCAATGAGGTGAATCGTCCCGGCAGGGGCAACAAGGCTACCGGTGTTAATGACGTGGTGCGCCATTAAACTCAGGGTTTGGCCACTGCCGACGGCCAGATGACCTTCGTTGATGATGATGCCTTTGTTGAGGAATTCAAAGCCAGTGGGGTTGCTGTTGAGTTGACTGTAAGTGTTATTACCGTTGAGATCAAACACACCACCATCGAAATGCACCCGCTGCGCTGTGCTGGCATGAAAGGCAGCGGGCAGGTTGAGGCGGGCATTGGCGCCAAAGACGATTCCGGCAGGGTTGAGCAAGTACAGGTTGCTGTTGCCACCGCTAATTTGCAGAAGGCCGTTGATGTAGCTGGCATTGCCGCCATTGACTCCGGCCAGAATATTGCGAATTTGAGGATTCGAAAGGAAGTTAGCGGTTTGACCACTGCCAACGTTAAAGTCACGAAAGATGTGAAAGAGGTTTTTGCCGTTGCTGGATAGGGTGCCACCCCCAATATCAAATTGTTGACCGGTTTGGGTGACGGTGGTGCCGGTAGCATTGGGGGCAGGAGTGATTTGACCGGCTACTGTGCTTGTGAACATCCCCCAGCACAGCACGGTCAGCGGGAGCGATCGCCATGTCCAGTTCATAAATAGCCTCTACTTAGATGTGACTTGGCACGTTTACCGTGGCAGTGCTAATCTACAGACAATTATTGCCGTATGTGGCACAAGCCATTATAGATAGTGAAATACTAATCTCCAATAGTCTCGGTTGATCACCGGAATGGAGCACAGTGTTACCCTTGCTAAAGGTGGGGCGTAAGTATGCGCGTAAATATGCAAAGGTAGGGAGACTGCTTGAAACTGCACTGTTACAGTAGGCATGGCACAAACACAATTAGGTATTGTTGTTCAAGGCTCGTTGAGTCAAGGCTTAGAGGTTCGCCTCAGTGGCGATGTGGCTGTTGAAGAACTGCGGGTAGGGCAATTTCTGGTTGTGCAAGGCCGCCGCAATCGTTTTTTTTGCCTCCTTACGGATGTGGTTCTTGACACGGCTAATCCGCGTATCCTGCTAAATCCACCGGCGTTGGACGATACGTTTTTGCAAGAGGTGTTGGCGGGGACGGGTACCTTTGCCACTCTCAGTCTGGCGCCGATGCTGATGATTGGCGAGGCGGGCAGTGATTTACTTCCGGTGAAAACCATTCCCGGTCACTTTAGCCCGGTTTATGAAGCGAGTGATCAGGACTTTCGTGCGGTCTTTGGCTGGGAGGGGGATCCACAGCGGCGCAATTTTGCCATTGGTTATCCCCTTGAGATGCAGGTGCCCATTTGCTTGGATTTGGATCGCTTTGTCGAGCGCAGTAATGGCGTTTTTGGTAAGTCGGGTACCGGAAAATCCTTTTTGACTCGCCTGCTCCTGTCGGGCATTATCCGCAAGCAGGCGGCAGTAAACCTCATTTTTGATATGCACTCGGAGTATGGCTGGGAAGCAACCCGCGAAGGCAAGCACTTTAGCACTGTCAAGGGTCTGCGGCAACTATTTCCTCGCTGTGTGAAAATTTATACCTTAGACCCAGAGTCCACCCAGCGGCGAGGGGTGCGAGATGCCCAAGAGCTTTATATTGGTTTTGACCAAATTGAAGTCGAGGACCTTGCCCTTGTCCAAGCGGAGCTGAATCTGTCGGAAGCAAGCCTTGAAAATGCGATCATCCTGCGCAATGAATTTGGCAGAAGCTGGATTAGCCGTCTGCTGGGGATGACAAACCAAGAGATTCAAGAGTTTTGTGAAACCAAGATGGGCAGCAAAGCCTCGATTATGGCCTTGCAGCGTAAGCTCACGCGGCTGGAGCAACTGAAGTACCTACGCAATAGTTGTGCAAAGAACTATATTGGTCAAATTCTTGATACCCTTGCTGCTGGGCAGCATGTGGTTATTGAGTTTGGCTCTCAAGCCAATATGCTCTCCTATATGTTGGCGACGAATATTATTGCGCGGCGAATTCACCATGCCTATGTGCAACAGTCCGAGGTCTTTTTGCAAACGAAAAACCCCAGCGATCGCCCCCATCAACTGGTGATTACCATTGAAGAAGCCCATCGCTTTTTAGACCCTGCCACAGTAAAGCAAACCATTTTTGGCACCATTGCCCGCGAAATGCGCAAGTACTTTGTCACCTTGCTCGTGGTGGATCAGCGCCCCTCTGGCATTGACAGTGAGATTATGTCCCAGATTGGCACCCGCATTACTGCTCTGCTTAACGATGAAAAGGATATTGAAGCTATTTTTACGGGGGTGGCAGGTTCTCAGCAATTGCGCTCTGTTTTAGCTAAACTCGACTCAAAGCAGCAGGCACTGGTGTTGGGTCATGCCGTGCCCATGCCGGTGGTGATCCAAACCCGTAGTTATGATGAAACCTTTTATGAAGAGATGGCGGATATTCCTTGGCCAGAGTTACCCACACCGCTATTGTTAGAGGCGGCTCAAGCTGCTAAAGCTGACTTAGGTCTTTAACAAATGTCGCAAGAAGTCCCCGATTCTACCGCAGGTGAATCGTGGGATGAATGGCGACCCATAAATCAACGTGCGTAGCACATCCTCTTTGCTATCTGGTAGGATATTATCAGTAACATCCAAAGACGCTAAATGTTGCAAGCGTACAAGTTCAGAGCCTATCCAACCCACGAGCAAGATCGGAA
>NZ_JAKLTU010000060.1:0-2885 GCF_022570815.1 Synechococcus sp. PCC 6716 | reverse complement strand
GAACAGACCCTAGGCACCAACCATCCAAAAGTGGCCACYRYMCTCAACAACTTGGCRGGGTTSTATCAAGCACAAGGGGAATATAGCAAAGCCGAACCGCTTTACCAGCGCAGTTTGGCGATCAGGGAGCAAGCCCTAGGCACCAACCATCCAGAAGTGGCCCAATCCCTGAACAACTTGGCGCTACTGTATCGAGAGCAAGGCCAATATAGTAAAGCCGAACCCCTATTCCAGCGCAGTTTGGCGATCAGGGAGCAAGCCTTGGGCACCAACCATCCAGAAGTGGCCACCACCCTCAACAACTTGGCAGGGTTGTATCAAGCRCAAGGGGARTATACCAAAGCCGAACCGCTATTGCAGCGCAGTTTGGCGATCAGGGAGCAAGCCTTGGGCACCAACCATCCAGAAGTGGCCACGACCCTCAATAACTTGGCGCGACTGTATGAAAAGCAAGGGCAATACGCCAAAGCCGAACCGCTTTASCAGCGCAGYTTGGCGATCAKGGAGCAAGCCTTRGGCACCAACCATCCAGAAGTGGCCACSACCCTCAACAACTTGGCACGGTTGTATCAAAAGCAAGGGCAGTACGCCAAAGCCGAACCGCTTTACCAACGCAGCTTGGTGATTTTGGAGCAAGCCTTGGGCACCAACCATCCAGAAGTGGCCACCACCCTCAATAACTTGGCACGGTTGTATCAAAAGCAAGGGCAGTATGCCAAAGCCGAACCGCTATTGCAGCGAAGCTTGGCGATYWGGGAGCAAGCCTTGGGCACCAACCATCCAGAAGTGGCCACGACCCTCAATAACTTGGCGCTACTGTATGAAAAGCAAGGGCAATACGSYAAAGCCGAACCCCTATACCAGCGCAGTTTGGCAATTTTGCAACAGACCCTAGGGGCTAGCCACCCAAATGTGGCCGCTGTCCTCAACAACTTGGCAGGGYTGTATSAAGCACAAGGGGAATATAGCAAGGCCGAACCTTTACTACAGCGCAGCTTGGTGATTTTGGAGCAAGCCCTAGGCGCCAACCATCCAAAAGTGGCCGCTGTCCTCAACAACTTGGCAGGGTTGTATCAAGCACAAGGGGAATATARCAAAGCCGAACCKCTWTWSCAGCGCAGTTTGGCGWTMAGGGARCAAGCCCTAGGCACCAATCACCCAGATGTCGCCCAATCCCTGAACAACTTGGCGCTRCTGTATGAAGMGCAAGGGGAATATAGCAAGGCCGAACCTTTACTACAGCGCAGTTTGGCAATTTTGCAACAGACCCTAGGGGCTARCCAYCCAAAWGTGGCCRCTGTCCTCAACAACTTGGCAGGGTTGTATCAAGCACAAGGGGAATATAGCAAAGCCGAACCTCTTTACCAGCGCAGTTTGGCGWTCAGGGAACGAGTTTTAGGTGCCAATCACCCAGATGTCGCCCAATCCCTGAACAACTTGGCGCTACTGTATCGAGAGCAAGGCCAATATAGTAAGGCCGAACCTTTACTACAGCGCAGCTTGGTGATTTTGGAGCAAGCCCTAGGCGCCAACCATCCAAAAGTGGCCACTACCCTCAACAACTTGGCGCTGTTGTATGAAGCACAAGGGGAATATAGCAAGGCCGAACCTTTACTACAGCGCAGCTTGGTAATTTTGGAGCAAGCCCTAGGCACCAACCATCCAGAAGTGGCCACTACCCTCAACAACTTGGCGCTGYTGTATCAARCRCAAGGCCAATATAGCAAGGTCGAACCTTTACTACAGCGCAGCTTGGTAATTTTGGAGCAAGCCCTAGGCACCAACCATCCAGAAGTGGCCRCGRYCCTCAACAACTTGGCAGGGTTGTATCAAGCACAAGGGGAATATAGCAAAGCCGAACCGCTATTGCAGCGCAGTTTGGCGATCAGGGAGCAAGCCCTAGGCACCAACCACCCAGATGTCGCCCAATCCCTGAACAACTTGGCGCTACTGTATCGAGAGCAAGGCCAATATAGTAAAGCCGAACCCCTATACCAGCGCAGTTTGGCAATTTTGCAACAGACCCTAGGGGCTAGCCACCCAAATGTGGCCGCTACCCTCAACAACTTGGCGCTGTTGTATGAAGCACAAGGGGAATATAGCAAGGTCGAACCTTTACTACAGCGCAGCTTGGTAATTTTGGAGCAAGCCCTAGGCACCAACCATCCAGAAGTGGCCACAACCCTCAATAACTTGGCGCTGCTGTATGAAGCACAAGGGGAATATAGCAAGGCCGAACCTTTACTACAGCGCAGCTTGGTGATTTTGGAGC
This sequence comes from Synechococcus sp. PCC 6716, assembly GCF_022570815.1. Lineage (NCBI taxonomy): Bacteria > Bacillati > Cyanobacteriota > Cyanophyceae > Synechococcales > Synechococcaceae > Synechococcus > Synechococcus sp. PCC 6716. Next base: position 613 of record NZ_JAKLTU010000060.1, on the reverse strand, counting down.
AAGCCCTAGGCACCAACCATCCAGAAGTGGCCACGACCCTCAACAACTTGGCGGTGCTGTATCAAACGCAAGGCCAGCATAGTGAGGCAGAATCTCTGTACTTGCGCAGYTTGGTGATTTTGGAGCAAGCCCTAGGCRCCAAYCATCCARAAGTGGCCACYACCCTCAACAACTTGGCGCTGTTGTATGAAGCACAAGGGGAATATAGCAAAGCCGAACCGCTTTACCAACGCAGCTTGGTGATTTTGGAGCAAGCCCTAGGCACCAACCATCCAGAAGTGGCCACGACCCTCAATAACTTGGCGCTGCTGTATGAAGCACAAGGGCAATACGCCAAAGCCGAACCGCTTTACCAACGCAGCTTGGTAATTTTGGAGCAAGCCCTAGGCACCAACCATCCAAAAGTGGCCACSACCCTCAATAACTTGGCGCTGTTGTATGAAGCACAAGGGGAATATAGCAAGGCCGAACCTTTACTACAGCGCAGCTTGGTGATTTTGGAGCAAGCCCTAGGYRCCAACCATCCARAAGTGGCCACCGCCCTGAGCAACTTGGCGCTGTTGTATTGGAGGCTCAACCAAATTGAGCCAGCCCTAACACGTCTGGTACAGGC
>NZ_JAKLTU010000010.1:0-158869 GCF_022570815.1 Synechococcus sp. PCC 6716 | reverse complement strand
TCTTCCGATCTTACCCTTTAAGCGGCGCAAAATCTTTCGGGATGAGGCGATCATTGAGGCCACGAAGCGGTATATCCGAGAGGCGGCGGCGAACAATGACATTGAGATTGACCGCACCCTGATAGACCACGTTCACGTTTTTGCATCATTCCCGCCCAGAATGTCAGCGTCTCAAGTCGTGAACATCCTGAAAGGCTACAGTTCACGGCATCTTAGGATGGAGTTTCCCTGGCTGAAGCAGCTCTGCCAAAAAGATCCGCTTTGGGCCAGGTCGTTTTATTGGGGAACCTGTGGCAATGTGTCGGCTCAAACCGTTAAGCGCTATATCGAAAGAGTGCCAGGGTTGATCAACTCTGCCGCTTTGCAGCGGCGCGGGAACCATTCTGTATCCCCGACCTGAAGGAAGGGGGTTTATCTGGTTCCCGTGCCCTCCATTTTCTATAAATTTTTCATACCCATAAAACACCACAAAACACGTTATAGGCGCTTATGGCTAGTGCGGATATTGCTTCTTCCGAGGCTAACTCTGATGCTAGCACCCTTGAGGTGCCCCTAAAGCTATCTAGTTTCCTGCAAAGTTTGCTGAGCTATCTGGCCGGTACCCTTGAGGAGGTTGTGGGGGTTGAGGATGCCGCGGGGTTCGTTGCCCTTGTGGGGCAGCAGATGGGCAATGAGATCAATCAAATTTACCAAGAGGCAATGGGCGATCGCCTCGTGCCGCCGGAGGTTGTCGCCAAAATTCTTGTTGATCTGAAAAATCGCATTGAAGGACAGTTTTTTATTGTCGAGCAAGATGCCGATCGCATTGTTCTTGGGAATCACCGCTGTCCTTTGGGCAGCAGGGTTGTGGGGCATCCATCCCTATGCATGATGACCTCCAATGTCTTTGGCGTGATTACCGCCCACCACCTAGGCTATGCCAAAGTGTGCATTGAAGGGGCGATCGCGAACGGTGATCAGGGCTGTCGCGTCGTGGTTTATACCCGCCCTTCAGCAGCTGCCCAAGCCGCGATGGGTCGAGAGTACTACAAACTAGAGCAGTCAAAAGACGATTGACAGTTCGCCAAGTTGTTAACAGCAGGGGCAATGATGGATAGCACGTCAGGCTTAGCGTTATGGATTGAGCTGCTGCCAGAGCCAATCCTTGTGCTCGATAGCGCAGGCAAGATTCTAGCGATCAATAGCGCTGCCCGTGAGTTTTTTGGTCGTATTGAAGACAACCATCGGTGCAGTGGTGATCCGTTCCTCGGTCAATCCATTGCGGCCTGGGTGGCCACTCCCACAGAGCAATTGCAGAAGAAGCTAAAACTTTGGCAGCAGGCCACCACAATGGTACCCGGTAGTTTAGTTCTGAAGCAAGCAGCAAATCAGGCGCAGAAAATTGAAGTCGAAGCCGTTGGCATTCACTTTCTAAAGTCTCCCCTCATTCTATTACGGGTGCGCAAACAGCGGCAGTTCCTCCAAGCGTTTATTCAACAGCGGTATCAATTTGAAAAACTGCGGCAACAGATGGCTCGACAAACAGCCCTGATCGTTGAACTAGAGCAACGACAGCACGCCCTAGAGGCCGAGAACCGCTACCTCCAGAGTATGTCCCATCGCGACAGCCTCACCCAATTAGCCAATCGGCGCGCCTTTGAAGCTGGGTTACGCCATGGATGGCACGAAGCCTACAGCCACTCTACGCCCCTAGCAGTTGCCATGCTCGATATCGATCACTTTAAGCTCTACAACGACACCTATGGGCATCTGGCGGGCGATCGCGCCTTGCAGCGGGTTGCCAAAGCCATCCGATCCCAAGTGCGCGAGGCAGATCTGGTGGCGCGCTATGGCGGCGAAGAATTTGTTCTCCTGTTGCGGCAAACCCACCATGATGTCGCTATCTGCGTCCTGCAGCGCATTCTTAACTACATTCGCAGTCTCAACATTCCCCACGCGGCCTCCCCAGTGCAACCCTACCTCACCCTCAGCGCAGGAATTTGTATTGCCACCGCCAGCTCTATCGATTGCCCCATTGCTGAGCTGATCGCCAGTGCAGATGTGGCTCTGTACCATGCCAAACGCTCCGGGCGCGATCGCTACAGTATTCAAACCTACCCCACTGCCGTGAATGACCTCAACCAACCCCTCAGGTACCGCCAGCAAGCGGATCAGCACCCCTAGCCGTTGCCTGAGGTCGGTATAATATGTGTGGCCAAAAATCTGCGGTAGCAGTAAAAAGGGTCATTCCTGTCGCCGAAACGTAATTGAGTATCGCGGTTGGGACGTTCTGTTGCAGAATGTAAAGCTGAGTTAATGATTTTTGGAGATGGTGTAACCAATGTATAACGCGACCAACTTTGGCAGTCGGGTGTTCCGCTATGAAGTGGTAGGACTGCGGCAAAATGCTGAAACCGATAAAACGAATCATTCCATTCGCAACAGTGGCAGCCAATTTTTTAACGTCCCCTATGAGCGCATGAACCAGTTTATGCAGCAAATTAGCCGCTGGGGAGGCAAAATCATCAGCATTCAACCCCTTGATGGCTCTGCTCCTTTACAGGCTAATACCCAGCCAACCCCTCCTAGCACTCCTGAAGCCGCTGCGCCTCAACCAGCAAAAGAAAAGAAAGTTGATATTCCCGTCAATATTTACCGCCCCAACAATCCCTGTATCGGCAAAGTCATCTCTAACGAAGAATTAGTCAAAGAAGGCGGTGAAGGCACCGTCAAGCACATTGTCTTTGACATTTCCAACACCGATTTACGCTATCTAGAGGGTCAGAGTATTGGCATTATTCCAGCGGGCACCGATGCCAACGGCAAACCCCACAAACTGCGCCTCTACTCCATTGCCTCCACCCGCCATGGCGATCACCTAGACGATAAAACCGTCTCGTTGTGTGTGCGCCAATTAGAGTACAAAGACAAGGAAACGGGGGAAACCGTCTATGGTGTGTGCTCCTCCTATCTGAACAAGTTACAGCCCGGAGACGAAGTCAAAATTACCGGCCCTGTCGGTAAGGAAATGCTCCTCCCCGATGATCCCGAAGCAACCATTATCATGCTGGCCACCGGTACAGGGATTGCCCCCTTCCGCGCCTTCCTGTGGCGGATGTTCAAAGAGCAGCATGCAGACTATCAGTTTAAAGGCTTAGCGTGGCTCTTCTTTGGCGTTGCCTACACAGCTAACATTCTCTACAAAGAGCAACTCGAAGAGTTACAACAGAAGTATCCCGATCACTTCCGGCTCACCTACGCCATTAGTCGCGAGMAAAAAACCGCCGATGGTGGCAAAATGTACATCCAGAACCGTATTGCCGAACACGCCGACGAACTATGGCAACTGCTGCAGAAGAAGAATACCCACGTTTATATGTGTGGTCTAAAGGGCATGGAGCCGGGCATTGATGAAGCCATGACCGCTGCCGCCGCGAAAAACGGCGCTGACTGGCAAGACTTCCTCAAAGGCACCCTGAAAAAAGAAGGTCGCTGGCACGTCGAGACCTACTAGGCGTTCTGCCGTCTTGAGCCACCTAGGGGTTGGGGTAGAAGTATCTGCCTCAGCCCTGTGCACAGGCTCGCGCAAATTTGTCAGGATAGGAGTTAGAAGGGTTGAGAGATTCTGCATCTGTGGTGCCCCAATACAAAAATTGCTACTTCATCTGCACTGCGATCGCAATCTCTTTAGTATGCTGATGTTGACTCAACCGCACAACAACCTATGATTTATCCGCGTTTTCTGCGTACCGCCTATCGCAAAGAACCCATTTCTGCCTTTCTGGTGGTGATGGGGAGTGTCGATTTGGCCATTGGAGGGGCGGGGGGATATGGCGGGTTGCTGGTTGTAGGGGTTGGACTCATGGGCAGTGCACTTGTGTACCGTTGGTTGCAATCTCCACGGCAGCGTTCCTTACCGGAGAAAGTGGCACAGTATGCCCTGCCGCCCCAGTCATCGCAACCCCTGCCAATGCTGACGATGACTAAGAAACCGCCGCCACACCGCTAGGCAAGAGCCGATATCATTGCCTGTAGCTTTAGGAGGATTTCCTGCCACTCTCGCTCTGGCTCGGAGCCTTTGACAATTCCCGCTCCTGCAAATAAATGGGCGTACTGTCCCTGGAGGTGGGCGGAGCGAATCCCCACAATAAATTCACCTTCCCCTTGAGGGGTTACCCAGCCGAGGGGAGCGGCATAGCCATGACGGTCAAACTGTTCTAAATGGCTTAGCCAGTGTCGTGCCGTGGCGCGGGGGTAGCCCGCCACTGCGGGCGTGGGGTGCAGAGCCGCAACAATCTCTAGGATATGGATGGGTTGGCAAACCCGTGCCTGAATCAGCGTTTGTAGATGCTGAATATTGCTCAATTCTAAGATCCGTGGCTCTGTGGAAAATTCACAGGTCATCCCCATCTGATCTAGGGTTTGGCAGAGAAACTCAACAATGACCTGATGCTCATGTCGCTCTTTGGGGCTATGGTACAGTCCGTGGCGTAGGGTTTGGTCTTCGTGATCGGTTTGTCCACGAGGGCGCGACCCTGCAAGGGCATCTGCCCAAAGCAAGCCATCCCCGATGCTCACCAGTCGCTCTGGGCTGGCCCCTAAAAAAACATCCTGCCAATTGGAGCCGACGCTAAAGACGTAACAATTGCGGTACTGCTGGCGTAGGTTTTGCAGGGTGCCTAGCCAGTTAAAGCCAGTAGGGTGCTCAATGGTTGTGGTACAGGCAAGAACCAGTTTTTCTAGCAGCCCCTCGTCTAAGAGTTTGAGGGCACGGTTGACGCCGGTGATGAAGGACTGTGATTGCTCTGCTAGGGAGGGAAGGGCGATCGCCAGTGGCGGGGGGGACGATACAGGTGTTTCAAGGACACTGGCCAGCGTGCTCCACAGCAATTGCCAGTCCTGCCACAGGGATACCTCAGAGCTGCTCAACCCGTCGAGGCGACCGTTTAGCGTTAGGAAGGCGTGGCCTTGGCGTTGAATAATTTGCCAGCGGGGTAAAAAAGCGCGGTTCATGGCGGTGGTCGCAGCATCCCGGAAGGCGAACTGGCAGAACACCCGTGGTTCCGCAGGGGCAGCCGCCCAAATATGGTTGAGGGTCTGTTCACTAAAGCCTTGGAGGGCTTGAAACCGCTGCTCTCCAGTGGCTACAGTAGCAGCAACTCGCCCACAGGCGGCAACAATCTCTCCGGGGTGAGGTTGCTCAATGTAAAAGTGATCCGTTTGGCCACTTGCGTGCATCAGTGCGGCCATAACCCTCAGGGGATCAATGGCCGGTAATGCTGCCCCAACGCTAAGGAACTGACATCCGGCTTGCTGGGCAGCCGCTATCACCCCACTGACATGGGTACAAAAGTCATGCTCAGACCATACGTCAAAGGTGGGTGGCAGCGAAACGGGCATAACCAGACAAAAACGGCAGGATTGCCCTTACATTTTCCCCTTGGCAGGGAACCTTTGGCAAAGTTCTTGGCAACAGCTTGCCTCCTCACCGAAAACCTCCGAGAAGCCCCGCACCTTCAGGTCGGGGAGGGACAGGAGCGGCAATTGAGAGGGGTTCAATACCCCCGAAATTGCCAGGTTTAGTACGCTTGTTTTTCATAGTCACGGGTGAGAACACGGGTGAGAATATAAAAGGATGAAACAAACTCTGACACTAGTTTGCAAACTTGCAACCACACCCGAACAAAATGCCAAGATTGAGGCAGTGCTTCAGGCGTTTGCTGCTGCTTGCAACTATGCCAATGAGCGCGTCAAACCCAAAACAACCAGCAAAACAATGATTCAGTCGTTGGTCTATAACGACCTGCGAGAACAGTTTGGGTTGAGTGCTAATCAGGCAGTCAGGGTTTGTGCTAGGGTTGGGGCGAATCGAAAAACAGCCAAAGTGAAGGGCAAACCTGTCAAAGCGTTTCGTCCAACTTCGGCAGACTACGATGCCCGAATCTTCTCTTTTCGGGAGACGGATTGGACAGTCAGCCTGACCCTGCTGGGATGTAGAGAACACATCAACCTGGACATAGGACACTACCAGCGCGGCAAGCTGAAGGGGCGTAAACCCACGTCGGCTCAACTGTGCAAGCACAGAGATGGACGATACTACATCCACATTCAACTGAGCGACGACGCTCCTGAACCCATTCGGTCGGACAAGGGGATTGGCGTTGATTTCGGTCGGCGTGAAATCGCTAAAACTAGTACCGGTAAAGGGTGGGATGCTAAGCAGTTGAATCAAGTCCGAGATCATTTCGCCAAAGTGAGAGCATCGCTCCAGCAAAAAGCCTCGAAGGGCACACGGTCGAGTCGGCGTAGATGCCGACAAATCCTGCAACGGCTGTCGGGGAGGGAGAGACGTTTTCAGCGATGGCTCAATCATTCCATCAGTGCATCCATCATTCGTGAAGCAAAACACCTCCATGCCATTGTTGCTATCGAGGATTTGACCGGCATTCGCGATAGAATCAACCAGCAACCGAGAAACACGACCGAGCGGAGACGGTCTAACAGTTGGGCGTTCTATCAGTTGCGACAATTCCTGGAATACAAGGGTATCAAGGAAGGAGTTGAGGTGGTTGCTGTACCACCTGCCTATACCAGTCAAACCTGCCATTGTTGCTTGCATATTGGGTTGAGAACTGAAAAAAAGTTCAGGTGTGGGCATTGCGGATGGATTGGTGATGCAGACCTAAATGGCGCAATCAATATTGCGCTTTTGGGGCAGTCCGTAACGCTGCCTGGAGGCTCCTGGCTAGCTTGCGAGATAGCCGGAGGGCTACAGAAAGCCTCGCCCTTCTAGGGCGGGGAAGTTTACTCACCAGTAATCGCCAAGGGAGCAGCCCAGACCTCAGGGCACATTCCATAGGGGGTAAATGCTGGCTCTGGCGCAAGGTAAAGAATCTGGTGCAGCAGGGTGCGAATGTCCCCAGCAACTGTGGCAGATTCAATGCTAATCGCGTCTCCATTCCGTAGGAGCCACCCATCAAAGGGTAAGGAAAACGAGCCTTGAAGAGCTTTGACCCCGGCGTGCAGGGCATGGAGTTCATCAATCCAGACAACGCCATCGGCGCGATCGCGCCGGTACTGAGCCGCCGTTGTCTGACCCGGCAGCACATCGTAAAAATAGCCACTGACGGTGACTTTAGCGCCTAGGTTGGCATGACCTGTCGGTTGGCAGCCAAAGCGAACCGCCGTGCCCGCGCTGTGGTATAGCCCCGTAAGGCAACCTGCTTCAATTAAAGGAATGCGGCGAGTGGGGGTTCCTTCCCCATCAAATAACGGTTGACCAATATTGTGGGGGTGGCGGGCATCGTCGTAAATCGTTAGCAGTGGCGCAGCGATCGCCTGGTGGAGAGAATCAGGACTCGACAGGCTTTGACGATCAAGGATATTTTGAGCATTGAATAGGTTAGAAAAGGCATTGAGCAAACTCAAAAAGGCTTGAGGCGAAAAAAGCACTGGGTACTGCCCCGATGGAATAGGGGCATAGTCAAGATGACGAATGGTTTTGTCCGCCACTTCTTCAATGCAGCCGTTAATATCTAATTGCTCGAGATCGGCGCTGAGGCGCATGGCACCAGCGCTACGGGGCTTACGACCTGCTTCCTCGGTTTTGCTGTAAAGGTAGAGAGTCGTCGTTGTAGTGCGTTGCTGGCGATTGGCGCCATCGCTGTTGAGATAAAACCGCTCTGTGCATCGCTGGCTAAGGCCGTTGTAGGGCACACTGGCGATCGCCGGGTGGCGGCCAAGAAGTTCCTGCTCAGCAGCAATCAGGTGATCCAAAAGCATTTTGGCAGGGGCGAGGGGCTGTGCCTCTGGCAGCGATAGTTCCGCAAGGGGTGCCGTTGCCAGTGGGCTAAAGTCTGGAATATGCTCATCTACCCCAAACTCGCTGGCTTCCAGCGCCATGCCTAGAGCCGTTTCTAGCCCCTGATCATCCAATTGGGTAGTACTGGTGACCCCCAAGCGACCTGCAGCATTCCAGACCCGCACCGTAATGCCAGATCGCTGGGATGCCTTGACTTGCTTCGGCTCCCCTTGCTGCACCTGAACGCTCACTTCATCAACGTGGGCACCGCCTAGATCAAATTTGCGAATGCCTAACCGCTGGGCGATCGCCGTTGTTCGTTGTTGTAGGGTCACGTTAGGAGTAAGCGTGGCAGTCATAGCGGTGCTAAATCTTAGCAATTGTAATTGTTAATTTATATTACCAAAAATCGCGGCTTCTCACCAGCCACAGTAAATCGCCGCAGGCAACGCATTTAGCACCTTAAGCAGGCCGAGGTTGAGTACGATACCGCGCTAGCACCTCCTCATACACCGCAAGGTACTGCTTTGCTACCACCGGATAGGCAAACTCCCGAACTGCAAACGCCCGGGCATTTGCGCAAAGTTGAGCGTGACGATACGAGTCCTCAATCACCCATTGAATGCCGTGAGCCAAATCAGCCGCGTCAAAAGGAGTGGCCAAATAACCCGTTTGCTGATGAGTCACAATATCTGGTAAGCCACCAACCGCAAAGGCGACAACAGGTGTACCACATGCAATCGATTCAATGGCTGTATTGGGTAGGTTATCCTGACGGGACGGAACAACCATCACATCCGCGGCACTATACAATATTCGCAAACTAACATCATCGTAGAGGTGTCCTACATAATGAGTAGGAAACCCAAGATCTGGCGGTTGTTGTGGTTGACGTTCACCAAAAACAAGCAGTTCTAACCCAGACACGTTAATCTGTAGAGACTGCAACGCCGCCTGCAATAGGTCAAATCCCTTGCGCGGATCACGAGTGCCCCCTACTGCCCCAAATAGCACTAAGGGAACCTCCAGCGGTAAATTAAGTAGCTTACGTGCCAACTCACGGTTTAGCGGCTGCCAAGCTTCCGTATCGATGGGGTTAGGAATCACAGTAACTGGCCAATCGTGCATCAAAGCACTCTGACGGACACACGCCGCCAGCCACTGACTAGGGGTCACGATTTGGATGGGATGTTTCCAGTGTTTGCGTTTACGCTCCCATGTCCAGCGATTGAGGTCAACGCCGCGTTCATAGGCTGGACGATTATTGGCGCGATAGCCCTCTTGCCAGCGCCGATCTTCTGCGTAGTGCTCTGCCCCGCAAAATGCCCACATATCATGAAGCGTCCAGACCAGAGGTTTTTGCAAGCGGCCAATGTCAGCCACTGAAAGCATTTCATTTTGTACCCAGTGCAAGTGCACTAGATCTGCCTCACAGGTGTTTAAGCGCCGTAACCGACCGGAAGGAAAGATGGATGGGGAATGAAGAACTGGGTTGTCGGTGCGCAACAGGCGGGTGGCTAAACTACCCAGATGAGGTCGCAGCACCACCCATGCCTTAGTAATTTTGCTGTTTGGTGCTTGAACTGTCCAATCCCCAGATATAGCAACATCAGTCATTAACCTAGAATCCACGTCTGCGGTGCGCAAAGCACAGTGGATACGATAGGCAGCACGAGCAGCTCCACCAACGATGTCTGAGTAGTTGAGGTGGAAGACGTGCATGCTTATGGTTGGTATTTGAATTCAACAAGCAGAGTATGACCAGGTAGCAGCCTACGTAAGCCCATGCGCAAAGTTAACTGCAAAGGGAAGGTCGTGTAACGATTAATCAATAGACGAGGTAAAGTGCTACCAAGAGGTGCCAGCACGCTTCTCAGATATCCATTCAACATCCAGCTAATGTGATAACTGGCCAATGGTTCGCAATGTGCAGAGATGACCCTGAGTGGCAATAAGTGTTCGAGTGAGCGAAATACTTTCTCATCCCAATGGCTCATATGATGCGGTGGTTGGTTGAGCAAATCCTCGTTATCTGGGTCAACTTTACGCATTACTGCTGCATTAGGAACCGAAAGGATAAGCCTGCCCCCAGGCTTGAGCAGACTTAGCATTCCATTAAGAAAACTCATTGGATTGGGAATGTGCTCTAATACTTGAAAAGAACAAATCGCATCAAAGCGTTTTAGTGTCACTTTGCTGAGTTCCTCAAGCATTAATTCGTAAACCGTAAAACCGCGTGCACGTGCCCGCTTTGCTGCCTTAGGGTTCAGCTCCACCCCTTCAATATCGAAACCAGCGCTTCGAGCAGCTTCAAGAAAACTGCCAACCCCAACCCCAACCTCTAAGATAGATTTTGCTCCCCGGAGTAAGTCAACAGCCAAATGGAATTCCCACTTGTCCTTCATGTAATACCACTCAAACTTATCAAGTTGTTCGTATAGATCTGCTCCCCCCGCTGCCTTCAATGGACTGTACCAGCAAAATCCGGTCGCATTGCATTGTAGATACTCAATCGTACCCAAGCGCCGGAAATTATCGCCAACATCGATTCCCAAGGTGGCTTGCCACTTTTGGGCTATCTCTAGTGAACTCAACCGCTTGATAACCCGCGCTTCATCTTTACCAGTTAGTAGTGAGATCATACTCGTGCTTCAGTGATCACCACCAGATTTACGTGCCTCGATATACATCGACTCAGCTCCCTTGCGCGAATTGCCGCACGTATCCAAATCGACCGGATAGAACGGGAAGCCTTAAAACTGGCTGGCATTCGGATGTGTAATCCACGATGTCTGCGAATCCAGCTTTGGCCAGTACGGATCCTATTTAAATATTGCCACAGGCAAGGTTGACTTTTGTGGATTGATTCACGCTACACTCTCTTGCAAGCGTCGATAAATGCTTCCTGCAATGCGGCGGGGKAGGTATAACATTGACCAAGGAAAACGCATGAATCGCCCACCAAAAACGTGCTCAAATACATAGCGGTCTGCTTCGGTATCTTGGTGCACGCCATCTGTATGTACCAACTGACCCAACTCGAACGTCTGCTTATTTGCAAGGGGGCTTTTGGCTCTCTTTGTGTGTGTGGCGTCTGCTCCGAAGCCTATGTTGCTAATCAAATTGACGTTCGGGGTAGCCGTTAGACCATTCTGATACCAAACACTCGCCGTCCAAGGATAATCCCAAGTGTCGACTTTACCAGCACAAAAAGATTCAAATATCTTTGACCAGTAGTAGCGCTCAACTGGATCTGGGTTAAGAGCGAACCATTCAGGCGATGCAATCCAATTGGGGTAAAACGGAATATCCTCTTGATAATGCTTCCAAGCACGTCGCCAGCTTACCCATCCCCAGCAGTGATTATACTTGGAGAAGTAATATGAGGCATTACCGCGTTTTTGCCCATCCTGAAAGTTGTTGCCAGTAATAACAAAAACGCGTTTATCACTAGCATAATATTCGAGAAGCACATCACAAAAATGAAAAAAATCTGGATGAGGTAGGCAATCGTCCTCAAGAATGATTCCCTGCTCTTCATATTCAAAGAACCAAGTAATTGCGTCGCTTACTGCTCGCTTGCAGCCTAGGTTTTTTTCACGAAACAGGATTTTTACCTCACACGGCCAATCAACTGACGTAGCAATGCATCGCACTTCTGCACAGCGTTCGGCTTCACCTAGCTTATTTGTGCGCGGGCCATCAGCAGCGACATAAAGCTTTGGAGGCTGTGCCCGCCGGATAGCCTCAAAGACTCGGCGTGTGGTGTCAGGACGTTTGAAAATAAGGAATAAAACTGGTGCTTTCATAGTTTCAAGAATTTCCTGCTATTTTGACTTACTAAAGCGGGACAAGATTGTTTTTTTGATTTTTATTTCCAAATTGTGCAAAGGTTGAATTAAAGGCGGATAGTAGCTAAGATAAGTTCCCAAAAATTTGCCAAAAAATAAGTTTTCTGGTTTGTAGTATTGAAAATTTTTTCCGTAATTCAAATTGTAATAACCAAAAGGATAAGTTGCTTCTTTAGGTTTGGCAGAAAGGCTATCTTGAGATAAAATCTCTTCTAATTCTGTAATTGATGATGGTTCATAAACACATCCTAAATTCCTGTAAATAGCATCTCCCAGAACAATCACAGGTTTACCTAAATATGCAGCTTCAGCGCCAATTGTAGATCCGTAAACAATAACTAAATCAGAGCTGTTTGCCAGTGCATAGGAATCTATTGGCGAATCACTTGCAATTACAGTAACATTTTTACCTGCTAGATCTTCCCACCAACGTCTTAATCTTTCGGACTTAAATTTTTTATGAGGATGAACTCTAATTAATAACTCGGTATTATCTATTTTATCTACAAAAGAGATTAACCATTTAATTGCTTCAAATTGTGACTCAAATAGTGGATGCTCAATCGCATCTTCAACAGCAGCATATTCATCATCACTAGAGCTAAAGTATGTCCATCGCTTAAGTTTTCTTTGTTCTGGAATTAGGTTTTTAACTTGATTTCTACTAAAAGAAAACCACCCTATCCCTTCTCCAGATATTTTACGTTCAAAATATGACTTTGCAATAGCTACTTTATCTTCTGGTGCATCACTTTGCCAAAGAAGATTCATATTCTTTCTATGACATATAAAAGAATGAGGCGAGCAATAATCTAAAAAATACTTTGTTTCATTGGCTCCTCTTTCATGGTACATAATCTGTATATCATTGTTTTTGCAAACATCTATGATTGGTTTTGAAGTTGCGAATCTACCATTAAAAGTTATTACTGTCAATGGTTTAAACTTTTCAATTAATTGCTGTGTTCCTAAGTAAGTTGCAATGGCTGCCTTGAATAGTCTAGCAATAATTTTCTTATTAATACTTGGAAATGGATCACCCATTAATGATATATAGGAACTGGCCACTGCCATGCCGATTTTTATGCTATCATAACAAATTAATTTTATTTCTTCAATATTATTAGCTGCATCCAATGACGGTCTAATTTGATTAAAAATTAGTTGGACTTGATTTCTTTGAGGTGCAAAAATTTCTGTTTTATAAAGGCCACTACTGTTTAATTTGTTAATGAGCGCTTTAACTCGGTATATTCGGCGCTGAAATAACAAAGTCCTTCTAATTATTGAAGGAGAATAGTCTAAAATATTATCGAATAAAATAAATGAGAATATAACTTCAAATCCTTTTTCATGAAAATCGAGCGCTATCTCGCCAGCTGTTTCTAAATGTGGACAGTAACTAAAGGTTTCAATAAGCAATATATCTACCTGTTCCATCGAAAAGTCTCTCTAATATCAAGTATCAAGTATTCACTGCGCAGTCTCTATGGTCAATGACAAAAGGCATCGAAGACATAACACTATCATAAAGTAAAGATATTTAAAAGGTTATAGTGCCCCCAAGATATTTTGAGTTCACTCTTCATAATTGTAGAAATTTTCTTGCTCTCAAGACTATAACTTAAGGCAGTTTTTACATACAAGGCTCATTGAGGTTTGTTAAGCCACTACAGGACTGAAATACTAGGGATACAGAAAGCAGACTACGCTGACGCATTCACTAGGTTTTCATTCACTAGACTTTATGGCGCACGGGTATGGTGGCCTACTAGGGGCAGAGCGGTTCATGGTGACGAAGGGTACAGCATAGATGCTCAGTGCCAGAGAATTTCGGTCGTCCATTTTGCAGAGCTTGAAGCAGGGATGCCCCAACCTGCTATGCTGCAATTGATCTAGATGTGCAGCAGGACTATGATGCGTTCACTATCTCTGTGGCGTTTTCTAGACGGCATAGAGACCTTGATCATACCTCCCATCGTATTTGCTGCCCTTGAATATGATGATGGTTAGCGGATGTTAACGATTGCTCTGCCCAAAGGTGCTCTCTTAAAAGAGAGCATTGCCTACTTTCAGCAGGTGGGCTTAAATTTTGATGCGCTGTTAGAACCGGATAATCGTCAGCTACAGGTCGTTTCCCGCGATGGCGTGGCGCGTGCCTTGCTAGTACGTGCCCAAGATGTGCCGGTGTATGTGCAGTACGGTCAAGCGCAGTTGGGTATTGTGGGTTACGATGTTCTGCGGGAAAAGACTCCCCATGTTGCCCAATTAGCAGATCTGGGTTTTGGGCGATGTCGCCTGTCGGTGGCTGTGAAGGCCACTAGCCCTTATCGCAGTGCCCGCGATTTACCGCCCCATTGCCGAGTGGCTTCAAAATTTGTTCGCTGCGCCAATGCCTTTTTCCAAGAGTTAGATGTGCCAGTGGATATTGTGCCCCTCTACGGTTCTGTGGAACTTGGACCGCTGACCGGCATGGCGGAGGCTATTGTGGATCTGGTGTCCACCGGGCGCACCCTCAAGGAAAATGGATTGGTGGAACTCGAGCAAATTTTTACTAGCACGGCCTACCTGATTGCTCACCCCCGTAGCTATCGCCTCAATATCGCTGGCCTAGGACACTATGTGAAGTGTCTTGAAGGCTATCGGAATCGCATGGAGGGCAGGGCCTCCGCGTAATTCTCAACACAGCGCTTGGCAGGGTTTGCAGGCTGTCCGTTAGGCATCCTATGACAATTTTTAGCCAAGGCTTGCGTTTTGTTAAAAATCCGATAACCTAGTTCGTAAAACAAAACATTTTTATACGTCATTGGCGTAGGTGTGTGGTGATGAGTGAGTGGCGCAAAATGGAGTGGACGATGGATGAGCAGGAGTGGCGGGCGATCGCCAACTCCCGCAGTCAGATCGAGCAATCGTGGCGTACCAGTTCGCAGTTGCCCGTGATAAATCATTTAGGTCATTTACGGGCTGCAAAAATAGACTCGGCATCGGTTCCTCGGGTTCCGCGTCGCGCTGTCGAACCCATTGGTATCCAGCCATGGCAGGCTGAGTTTACCCAACAGCGATTTCGTACCCGGACACCGCTCCCCTTGAAACGTCCGCAGGTGGAACTCCCGCAGTTTGCCACCCGTCGTTAACGTCCTCACAACTCATAGAGAGGTTTGCTATGTGTGGCATTGTTGGCTACATCGGTCCACA
The DNA here is from genome assembly GCF_022570815.1 of Synechococcus sp. PCC 6716. NCBI lineage: Bacteria > Bacillati > Cyanobacteriota > Cyanophyceae > Synechococcales > Synechococcaceae > Synechococcus > Synechococcus sp. PCC 6716. Next base: position 144,043 of record NZ_JAKLTU010000010.1, on the reverse strand, counting down.
GCGGGCAGCGGAGGTGCTGCTACAGGGCTTGCAAAAGCTCGAATATCGTGGCTACGATTCGGCGGGCATTGCCACCCTTAGTGAAGGTGAACTTCTATGTGTGCGCGCCAAGGGTAAGCTCCACAATCTTGCGGAAAAAGTTCAGCAACTCGAAATTCTGGCTCATGTTGGCATTGGCCACACCCGCTGGGCAACCCATGGCAAACCAGAGGAGCACAACGCTCACCCCCATCGGGATAGTCGCGATCGCCTTGCGGTGGTGCAAAACGGCATCATTGAAAATTACCGCGAATTGCGGCAACAGTTGCAGGAGCGAGGGCACCTCTTTCGCTCGGAAACCGACACAGAAGTTATTCCCCATTTAATTTCGGAGTATTTMCCTGCCACTCCTCAGCCCAATGGGTTGCTGGAGGCGGTACAGAAGGCCGTGCAAGAGTTAGAAGGGGCGTTTGCGATCGCCGTTGTTTGCGCCGACTATCCCGATGAACTGATTGTGGCGCGGCAGCAAGCTCCCCTCGTCATTGGCTTTGGCCAAGGGGAGTTTTTCTGCGCCTCCGATACTCCCGCCATTATTCCCTATACTCGCGCGGTACTGCCCCTAGAAAATGGTGAACTGGCGCGATTGACCCCCACTGGGGTTGAAGTCTATGACTTTGCTGGCCAGCGTCTGCGCAAAACCCCTCGCACCCTGAACTGGAACCCCGTCATGGTGGAGAAACAGGGCTTTAAGCACTATATGCTCAAGGAAATCTATGAGCAACCCGGTGTGGTGCGCACTTGTTTAGAGGTGTATCTGCGCCCTGAGTGGGAGCCGCAAGCGCCCTATAGTCCGGTGCAACTAGGGTTGGCACCTGCGGTTCTCGCTGACCTTGAGTTCATTCAAATTGTTGCCTGTGGTACTAGTTGGCACGCCAGCCTTGTCGGCAAATACCTTCTGGAGCAGTTAGCCAACATTCCCACGAGTGTGCAGTACGCCTCGGAGTTTCGCTATGCGCCGCCACCGCTGCTGCCCAACACCTTGACCATTGGGGTGACCCAATCCGGTGAGACGGCGGATACCCTAGCTGCCCTAGAAATGGAGCTGAGCCGACGGCAGGGGCTAGAGCCGCCGTTGAGTGCGCGGCTATTGGGCATTACCAACCGCCCTGAAAGCACCTTGGGGCAGTTAGTCCCCGCCATTATTGATACCCATGCAGGCATTGAAATTGGCGTTGCTGCAACGAAAACCTTTGTGGCTCAACTCATGGCCTTTTACTTGCTGTCGCTGGAGTTGGCATGGCAGCGGCAGACCCTAGGGGGCGATCGCCTCGCTGAACTGGTGGCTGGCCTACGGCAGCTACCGGCGCAAATTGAACTGATTTTAGAAAGCCAAGAGCGTTATATCGAAGCGCTGTCCCACAACTTTTCGGACACCCAAGACTTTATCTTTTTAGGGCGTGGCATTAACTTCCCTATTGCCCTAGAAGGTGCCCTTAAACTCAAGGAAATTAGCTACATCCATGCCGAGGGTTATCCCGCCGGAGAGATGAAACATGGCCCCATTGCCCTGCTGGATGCTAAAGTCCCCGTGGTCACGATCGCCATGCCTGGGAGTGTGTTTGAAAAGGTACTCTCTAATGCCCAAGAAGCCCGCGCCCGGGATGCCCGCTTAATTGGCGTTACCCCCATGGCAGAGGTTGAAGCACAGCACACCTTTGATGATCTATTGCCCGTGCCGGAGGTGGATGAACTTCTCTCGCCAATTTTAACGGTGATTCCGCTGCAATTGCTGGCGTACCATATTGCGGCGCGGCGCGGCTTAGATGTGGATCAACCTCGCAACTTAGCCAAGTCGGTCACAGTGGAGTAGGTGGAATCGCGCTAGGCTAGTAAATGCACCTCTGGGACTGGAATGCATGTACTTAGTCACAGGCGCAAGTGGACAACTGGGGTTGCGAGTGGTGCGGCGCTGTGTGTCCCTCAATGTGCCGGTGCGTGCCTTTGTGCGCCTCACGAGCCAGTATGACATGCTGAAGGAGTGGGGAGCCGAGGTCTTTATTGGCGACCTCCAAGAGCCACGGGATATTGCCAAGGCCATGCAGGGGATCACAGCGTTGGTCTGCTGCCATGGGAGCCACCTCATTAGCCGCTACATCCACGCTATTGATTACCGTGCCACCCTTGATCTGATTCAAGCGGCCCAAGCTCAACAGGTGCGCCATGTCACCCTCATTTCCCCGTTGGCTGTCACTGGCGATCGCCACGATTCCCCCTTTCTTAAGGCGAAGTACGAAGCCGAGCAAGCTCTGATCCGCAGTGGCTTGAACTACACCATCTTCCGCTGTGCCACCCTAATGTCTAGCTTGATTCCCCTTGCGGAGCGCTTTCAGCAAACTGGTATCTATGTGATTTTGGGGGATCCGCAGCACCGTCTGCAACTCACCAGCCCGGAGGATTTGGCTCGCTGCATTATGATTGCTAGCCACACCAGCGATCGCCAGATTTTTAGCATTGCCCATCCAGAAATCTTTAGCCGTCAAGAGATTGCCGATCGCCTAGGTCGCTTTTTTAATAAACGCCCTTTTGTGGTTAACCTGCCCTTGGGGGCGATCGACGGTGCCCGCCAATTTCTAGGGTTATTCAATCGTGACATTGAAGCCAGCATGGGCACCCTGCGCACCCTATTGGCCTACGAAAGTTTGTGTCCTAGCAGCGACATTGAGCGAGTACAGCACTACTTTCAACTCCCCTTAGAGTCTCTTGAGGATTTCCTGAACCGCTATTTTTAATTGGCTAGGTTAGCGGTAGGCAACAACGGTCCAATGGCGATCGGAGGTGGCGGTCACCTCAACGCTGCAGGGTGGCTGGGGTATATTGGCCAACATGCTGCTAATTTCCTCAAGGGTGAGGGCGGCATGGAGGGAGTCGGCAAAGAGTTGGCGTTGCTGTGGATCACAGTCTTGGGCGTAGGTTTGCACCAGCGTATTGAGGTGCTCATGGGTGGTCGGGCGGATCAGATCCCGCACAAAGAGCAGCCCGCCGGGGCGCAGTACCCGCAACATTTCTGCGAACGCTGGCCGTGGATCTGGCAAGTGATGAATAAGGCTATTGCTGATAACTACGGCAAAGGAACCGTCGGTAAAGGGCAGTGCCTTGGCATCGCAGGGGCAAAGGGTGATGTTAGGGCATTGCTGAGTATGGGTGTGGGCGATCGCCAGCATAGCTGCGCTCAGATCCGTGGCGGTGATGTGCCAATGGGGGTATCGCTGCGCGAGCATCTGGGGAATTCGTGCTGTGCCTGTGCCGACATCCAGCAAAGATAGGGGGTGATCGGCCTCGGTAATCTGCGCCAGTAAATCCTCACAAAACGCCGTGTTAACTGCCCTAAAGTCTGTGGCATCGTAGGCGGCTGCGGCTTCAGGGGTGTCCATCACCTCTGGCTCGAGAACCCGCGGTAAGTGAGCAGTAACCATGCAACCCCTAGTCCGTGACCTTTCGTATTCTATCGAAGCTAGACCCTGCTCAGCTAAAAACCGCAGGAGCGCCGCAGAGCCAACAGTTGGGCGTTTTATCAATTGAGACAATGTCTGCAGTACAAGGCGATACTGGCAGGGGTTAACCTTGTGGTTGTGTCGCCGGCCTACACATCGCAGMCCTGCCACAAGTGCCTGCATATTCATCCTGACCGGAGCAAATCCTATCGGTCGGGTAAGATGTTCACATGCGGTCATTGTGGCTGGCAGAGGGATGCAGACTTTAATGGTGCAACTGTGATTGCACTTTTGGGGTGGCCTGTAAGCCAGCCTAGAGGTATGGCTGACGCCACCTACGGAACGTGGTTGGCGTGCCAACTGCAGGGCTACCGAAAGACCGCGCTCTGTCCCTAGGAGGAGCGTCGGGTAGTTTACCAACCTGTAACGAGCCAACGCATCCAGTACAGTAAAAATAGCACCTGTCCATTCCTTAACACGCTTGAATGCGGAGTGTTCTACTATGCCCCCTCGCTGGCCCCGTAAACCGGATCGTCGAGATCCGCGCTACCGTCGTTTAGACGATCGCATGAATTTTGCCGTTCATGTGGCAGCATTTGCCGCAGTGAACTCGGGCGGTTGGTTTTGGCACCAAGTTCAGCCCCACGCTTTGCCCTTTTTACCCCTACTCACCCTGGGGTGGCTGGTGCTATTGCTGGGGCATGGGGCGTATATCTTTGCGATCGCCCGCTACGCCGATGGAGAGTTTACCCCATGAGTCGCACCCCCTTAATTGAACGATTGGCTGCTGCCATTGGTGGTGAAATTTACATTGATGTAGCCAAATGGCATCTGTACCTCAGGGATGCCAAGCTGCATACCCCCCTTGCGGAGGCATTTTTGCCCCTCCTAGAGCAGGGAGAGGTGAACCGTAGCCACGTACAAGCAGTGTTGCAGGAGGTGAGCGTGCCTCTGGGGGGTGGCCAAGAGTCTCTCTCCCTTGACCGGTTGGTTCCCAAAACGAATCAAGATAGCCTTTTAGAACTGCTCAACCGCTTCCGCCAAGACAACCTCTGATGGCAGACCTACGCCTTTATGGTTGCGGCGGACGCAGCCTGCAATCCCACTAAAAAGGGAGCCAAGTTGTATCCCTAGCTCCCTGATGTTCATCTACATTTGGCTAATGGGCTGCGCCCCTGATTGCCCTAGCTAAGGGCAACGTGGGAGCGATCGTAGGTGGCACCAAATACAGGATTGATTTTGCCTTGAATTTGGCTCCAGTAGTTGGCGGCAGTGGCGGGCATACCAATAGCAGCAGCAGTCCGTGCCAACAGGGTTTGCTCACGGCTTTTGATGGTAGCGTGATGAGCCATTGCCAATGAACGTGCCATTTCATTAATACCTGAAGGCATGGCTACAGACACCGTTGTATCGGCCATCCGTGCTGCCGGCACTCCCGCCAATTTTTTGCCTTTTTGGTACTTAACACCGCGATAGGTCATGATTTTCAGGGAGTCTTCCGGTGGATTCACTGCTGTGGCCACACGGTAGGTAGTGCCGCGATATTTGGCCACCACATCCGTGGCTTGTGTGTTGATCGCAGGAGGAACGTAGTTGTACTGAACGCCGCGATAGGTAAGAGTAGTCATAGTTGTCGCCCCATTTTTATTACAAGGTGGATCATTTGAGGCGCGTTCCTTCGGGATCACTTTCCCTACTTCCGTCTCTGACTACAGGAACAACGCTGACGAGTCACTAACGTCTTAAACGCGTTTTACTGATGTCCTGAGAGAGATGAACGATTCATTTCTGTATCTAATTTAACAATTTCTCCACCTTAACGCAAGTCGTTCACAAAACTTTACTATTGGCCTCCTTGAAGCTGTGCCAATAGCCATGGATCTACGGGCTGGCCATCACGCCGTTGCAGGTGAACCTGTACCACATAGACCAAGCCAGAATTGGGAGGGGCGGGATGTTGAGAAAAAGAGATGATGTAGTCGGCAGGATTTTGTTGATACTGTCTCAGCCAATCTTCTACTTTTGCTGTTGCAAAGAAGGACTGCCCTTGTTGGTACATTTGGCTAATTTGCAAATGTAAGTTGTAAGGTATAAATCGTCCCATGACACATTGCCTTTCATTGCATAGACTGCTTTAATTTGAATCAACTTTTGTCACTTCGGGTTCACAGTGCTGCCATGATGTTGTCATCTCCGTGTCTTAAGCTACAAGCCATAGAATACCTCTGAAACCTTTGAATACGACCTGTGCTTGACAGTTTTATCCCATTCAGGAACCAACCATGACTACCATTGCCCGCAGTGCTTCCCCTGAGTCGAATTTAGCCACTACTGTTGCAGCAGAAACGATTCATTATCAAGTCGTTCATTGGATCACTGGACGGTTTCGGATTCGGATTCCCCGCTTGGGCGTTGATGCGGAGTATGGCGCACGCCTCCTCTATATTGTGGGAACCTTACCCGCTGTTACTACGGCACGGATTAACCCGCCTGCGCGGTCTTTAGTTGTGGAGTACAATCCCAAGCTTTTTGGCGAAGCACTGGCAACCGTACAGGGGCAGATTTTTGAGTCTATTCAGGTGGCAGCTAATCCGGACTTACCTGTCCTAGCGGCAGAAAAAGCAGCGCCGGCGCCTGAAAGTCATGAAATTAATTATTGGGAGCGCCTAGGGCTGCCCGCCTTGGGGTTGGGGCTGAGCTTAGGCTCTCTCATGGGGCTGCCTATTCCGGGGTATGTGATTGCCAGTGTGGTTATTGCTGGAGCGATGCCCGTCTTTAAGCGGGCATGGGATGCTCTGCAAGAGGAAAAGCAGTTAACCATTGATTTTCTAGATGGGTTGGCGATCGCGCTGCACACGATGCAAGGTCATTATTTTGCTCCTTCCTTTATGTTGGGGTTAATCGAAGGGGGGGAAGTCATTCGGGATCTGACAGCCCGTGGGTCGGAGCGCGCTAATCTCAATCTGCTGGACTGTCTTGGCAAGACTGCGTTTGTAGAGCGCGATGGGGTTGAGGTAGAAGTAGAAGTTAAAGATATTGTCGAAGGCGATCGCGTCGTTGTTTACCCCGGTGACCAAATTCCGGTCGATGGCATTGTGCTGCGGGGCACCGGCTTAATTGATCAGTGTAAGCTAACGGGGGAATCAGTCCCTGTTACCCGCAGTGAAGGGATGGAGGTTTTTGCCTCAACGCTCCTAGTCGATGGCCAACTGGTCATTTTAGCTGAGCGGGTTGGCAACAATACCCGCGCAGGAGTTATTGTTGGCCTCATGCAGGCTGCCCCGGTGCACGATACTCGTATTGAAAACTACGCGGCGGCGGTGGCCAACCGAGCGGTGATTCCCACCCTTGCCATTGGTACTGGTGTGGGGCTGCTCTCCGGTGACTTGAATCGGGCGATCGCCCTGCTCACCCTTGATCTAGGGACAGGGATCCGCGTATCGGTGCCCACGACCATCCTTTCTGCCCTCACCTACGCAGCGCAGCACGGTGTTTTGATCCGCAGTGGCCGCGCCATTGAAAAATTGGCGCAGATTGACACCATCGTCTTTGACAAAACCGGCACCCTCACCCAAGGGCATGCAGGGGTTACCGATATTAAAGTGATGGATCCCCGTTTCAGTGCAGAGGACATCCTCAGTATGGCTGCCAGTGCCGAGCAAGGGCTGACCCATCCGGTTGCTGAAGCCATTGTCCGCCATGCCCGCGAGACAAACGTGCCCCTTTACGACTGCGAAGACTGGGAATACCGTGTGGGCTTAGGGGTGGTGACCAAGGTTCGGGGTGTGGATCTGCGGGTGGGCAGCCGCCGCATGATGGATCAGGAGAACATTTACCTAAACGAACTGAATGAGCGGTTCCCGGATCTCAATTCTGGGCGGGCATCGCTGGTTTATGTTGCTGGTGATGGCCATCTCATTGGTGTCATCCTTTACAGCGACCCGATGCGCAATGAAAGCCCCGAGGTCATTCGCGAACTCAAAGGTGCAGGCATTACCCCCCATATGCTCACGGGCGATGTGGGTCGAGTTGCTCGTGCTGTGGCGAAGGATCTTGGCATTGCTCCCCAGAATATCTACGCTGAAGCCTTTCCCGAAAAGAAAGTTGAGGTGGTGCGCAGTCTTCACGACAGCGGTAAAGTAGTTGCCTTCTGCGGTGATGGCATCAATGACTCCGCGGCCTTGGCCTATGCAGATGTGTCTATTTCCTTTGCTGGTGCTACGGATATTGCTCGGGAGACCGCAGATGTAGTGCTGATGGAAGATGATTTGCGGGGGCTAACCCTTGCTATTCGCATTGCCAAGCAAGCCATGGAAATTGTCTGGCAAAACACAGCCATTGTAGCCATTCCAAACATTGGTGCGCTGCTGTCAGGCATCTTCTTTGCCCTTGATCCTATCCTTGCGGTGGTCATTAACAATGGAACCGCGATCTTGGCGGAACTCAACGGGTTACGCCCCTTGACTGGTCCGGGAGGCGCGTTGCCCTTACCTCCAGTCAAAGATACCAAAGAGTTCCTTGCGGAGTGGGAAGCCACGCACCCAGAACATCCAGTCCAGCATATTCCACCGCAGCATCGCTCTGTATGAGCGCATCCCGCAGTGGCTGTCGATGCAGTTCTGCCTCTGGGGGGCGATCGCTGGGTGTGTCGTCCTTGTTCGTTCGGGTTGTGTAGTACGGTTCTGCGGCAATCGGTAAGCCTTGCTGTCAGCTGGTTTTAGCTATGCGGGACGCCCCGCGCTCTACCTGTAGCTCACATCCCAAAGGGTCAGGTGAGCATCGGGATGAAAGCACGTTCATCAAGGGGTTCAATGCCCTGCAGATGAACCCCCTCCTATGGTACGAGTCGGGTGCAGTCTGGCTCTCACTATATCGCTGCAGCACGGAAACCATGGTGCCACCACAAGAAGCGACCAAGTGGGACGCATGCCAGAGTATATCCTGCCAGTAGATGCGGTTGACATGTGCAGCGCGATTCAACTGGTGGGAACAGCATCGGTGTGCTGTCAATGCCTGTCCGCTTATGTGCCATCTCCCAGCCCGAAAACAGCAACCTGATGGCTAGTCTCAGAAATGGGGTGTGGTCAATGCTAAGAATCTGTGTCCTGAATACAAGATTATTCACCCCTGAGAGTATGTCACAGTAAAGATAGAGCCTTAGCCCATAGGGGGGTCGGGAGGTTTTGATGAATGTTGATCGCCGACTAATGCGGGCTGTTGAAACCCTTGGCTACCGTGTCACCGCTGGGGATGTGGCAGCGGCGGTGGGGTTGCCGCTACAGGAGGCAGAAAGGGGGCTCCTTGCCTTGGCAGGGGAGGTCGGCGGTACGCTGCAAGTTGCTGAAAGTGGCGATATTGCCTACGTCCTGCCCCCCAACTTTCGCAGTATTTTGCAGGCAAAGTATTGGCAACTGCAACTCCACGCGCTGTGGCAGCGGGTCTGGGGGGTGCTGTTTTATCTTATTCGCATCTCCTTTGGCATTTTCCTCGTGGTGTCTATTGTCCTGATTTTCTTGGCGATCGCCATTATTCTCATTGCCTTAGCAACCCAAGGCCGCAATAGTGACGATAGCAATGGCGAGGGTAGTTCATGGGGTGGTGGCGGCGTTCGTTGGTGGGTGGTTCCTGACTTTTGGTTTTTCTTTGGGGATACCTCCTCGCGACGGCGATCGTCCGCGTTCAGCAGCGCAACGAGAGGGCGCAGCAGAGATGACAGCGAAGAGATGAACTTCTTTGAAGGAGTCTATTCGTTTTTATTTGGGGACGGTAACCCCAATGCCGATCTTGAGGAGCGCCGCTGGCAACTGATTGGTCAAGTTATTCGCCAACATCAAGGAGCCGTCATAGCGGAGCAGATTGCTCCTTACCTTGATCTTGGCGATCGCCCCAGCGATGACGAGTCTTTTATGATTCCGGTGCTCAGCCACTTCAATGGCCGCCCCGAGGTAACTGAAACGGGTCAAATTATCTACCGGTTTCCTGATCTGCAAACCACCGCAGGGCAACGGCGGCGGCCTCAGCCCTCCTTACCCCCCATCCTAGAGGAGCATCTCTGGCGGTTTAGTCGTGCACCGGCGTGGCAAATTATGGTGGCGATTGGCCTTGGCTGCGTCAACCTCATTGGTGCCCTCATGCTCTGGTACCTGCTGGGGGATGGCGAGATTGCCCAAGAGTTAGGGGGGCTAGTGGCCTTTGTCGCCTCTATTTTTTGGGTGTTATTGGGGTATGGCCTTGGCTTTTTGGGAATTCCCCTAGGACGATATTACTGGTTACTGTGGCAAAATCAGCGCATTCGCGATCGCAATGCCCGCCGCTATCGCTATGCGGCAATTTTGGCGAACCCCAGCACCGAGGTGCAAGCCAAACTGAGAGCGGCTCAAGCCTACACCCAAGAGAGACAGGTTGATGAGGACAACCTTGCCTACCGCTCTGATCAAGATCTTCTTGAGCAGGAACTCGCACAATCAGAGAGAATTGATCGCGACTGGCAGCGGCGGCTCAAGTCGGAGTAAGCCATGGGGACAGCACAGCACTCGCTGCGGCAAGCAGCCGCCATGGGGGATCTGGGGGCAGTGCAGACCCTCCTCACCCAAGCTTTGGCTCCGAAGGGGGTTCAGGTTGAGGTACAGCACAAAAGCCAGTGTTTGTACCTAGGATTACGGTGTCCAGCACCGGTGCCCGCGGCGATCGCCCTGACGCTGTTGAGCCGCGAACTAGTGCAGTGGCCCACCTACCCAACCTTTAGTGCCATTGTTAGCGCCTACCATCAGGACGCTCTGCTGTGGGAAACGTCCCTTGACCTCACTAGCCGCAGTCGCCTACAGAAGGTGGCTCAGGGCGACCTCCTGCGCACTGCCTCGCCACAACCGTCTCCAGCCCCTCCCCTAGCCGTGAGCAAGGTGAGTCTGCCCGGGCAAGACCCCACGAGCAACGACTGGCAGGTGGTTGTAGCAGGGATCGGTCTGGCGCTACTGGTGCTCAGTTCCGAGCGGGTCACCTTTTTGTTGAGTCCATTAATCACGCTGGTGCATGAACTGGGGCACGCATGCACCGCATGGCTGTTTGGCTATCCGGCTATTCCTGCCTTTGATTTTCGCTACGGCGGTGGCGTGACGCTGCATGGCGATCGCGTCGGTTTTTTAGTGGTGCTGCTTTACGCTGGGTTAGCAGGCTTGGCCTACTACTGTCGCCACCATCGGCCGCTATTGATCGCCCTTGGCGTATTGACCGCAATCTACACTCTTTTTGCCCTGAGTCCCATTCACGAGATGCTCTTTGTAGCGATGGGGCACGGCTTTGAACTCCTATTTGCGATGATTTTTCTCTACCGTGCGCTGAGCGGCTGGGGGTGTCGCTACGCCATTGAGCGCCCCCTTTATGCCATGCTGGGCTTTTTTATTGTGCTATTTAATATGCGCTTTGCGTGGCAGTTGCAGTTCAACGATGTGTTTCGGGAACTCTACCTCATGGGCAAAGGGGGAATTGATCACGACTTGGTGCGCCTAGCGCGGGATTTTTTCCATACGGATTTAGCCACTGTGGTTGGCCTGTACGGCTTCTTAGTCATTCTCGCCCCTGTTGTTCCCTTTGTGCTCTACCGCTATCGATCGCAGCGCTTTCCCTAAGACACTGGGAAGGTGAGACCTGCCATGAATCGCAACACGGCCTGCCTCAGGATCGGGATTGATCGCAGAGCCAGCAAACCACCGCGACGGAGCAGGACTAGGGGGAGCCAATCATTGGAAAAGAGACGATTCAGAAGGTCGGTGAAGGCCAAGGTCAGGCTGTTTTGCCAAAACCGCTGCCGCTGAAACTGCCGCAGTTGAGGGTAGCTGCCAATGTCTTGGGGGGCGATCGCCTGTAGTTGTGCTGCCAATGCCCAGACATCTCGCAAGCCTAAGTTTAAGCCCTGCCCTCCCACCGGATGACAGCGGTGCGCCGCATCGCCAATGACCACGCAGCGATCGCCCACGTAGGAAGTCACCTGCATCAGTTGGGTGGGGAAGATAAATCGCTCACTCACGCCAGTGATCTCTGCCATAGCGGGGTCAAGGTAAGGCCGCAATTGCGCTAAAAAGGCAGCATCCTCCAGCGCCAGAACCGCCGCCGCCATCTCATGGGGCAGCGTCCAGACCACACGGTAGCGATCGCCCGGCAAGGGCAACACCCCCAGCGGGCCGGTGGGCCAAAAGCGCTCGTAGGCCAGCACGGGTTGGGGATGGGCAACGTTGAGGGTGGCCACAACGCAGGATTGAGGGTAATGCCAGCCCCACGGTTTCAGACCCATTTGCTCCCGCACAGCAGATTTACCTCCATCCGCCGCCACAATCAACCGGGCACTGAGGTGAGCCACCTGTGGCTGAGCCAAATCAGCACTCACTAGAGTTAACTGAGCGCGATCGCCCCCCCCTTGAGTCTCTATCACTCGCCATGGACAATAGACCACCACATTGCTTGCCGCCTTGAGCGTCGCCTGTAGCGTGTCCACCAGCACAGCATGCTCGGCCACATAACCAATGACCTCCGTGCCTAAATCCTGCGGGTCAAAACGCACTGTCTGGGAAAAGGTACCATCCGAAAGTTGTACCTGCTCAAAGGGCTGAATCCGAGGGGCTAAAGCCTCCCAGACCCCAATCTCACGAAAAAACTGTCGCGACACCTGATGCAGCGCGTAGGCTTGCCCCTTGGCGATCGCCCCGGAGGTGGGCACCGCTTCAATTACGGCGACCTTAAGAGCGCTCTGGCGCAGGGCACAGGCTAAACTAAGGCCAACCACTCCCCCCCCAACAATCGCCACATCCACCGGCGGTAATTGGCAGGGAACGGCTGGAGCACAGGGGTCGAACGGCAGAAACGAAGAGGTCATCACAGGAGTTTGGGTGCAATAAGGCAACTGAGCAGTTCCATTTGGATTTTAACGCGCTCTCCTGAGCCACAGGAATTTTGGGGTCGGCCATTCCTGCGTAACGTTTTGTAAATATAATAATAAAAAGCTTTTCACGATCGCCCCAAAGCTGGGTTAACAAACAGTAGGGTCAAACAAGGATAGCGTCATTCATGCGAGTTGCAATTGCTGGTGGGGGTCTAGCAGGATTAGCCTGCGCCAAGTACTTAGTTGATGCGGGGCACACCCCCATTATTTTTGAACGTGCCGCTGTGCTGGGGGGGTTGGTGGCAGCATGGCAAGATGCCGATGGCGACTGGGTAGAAACAGGGCTACACGCCTTCTTTGGGGCGTATCCCAACATGTTGCAACTGCTTGAAGAATTAGGCATTAGCGATCGCCTGCAATGGAAGCGCCACGCCTTGATTTTCAATCAGCCGGAAAATCCCGAAGTACTCTCGTGGTTTGATGTTCCCGATCTGCCTTCCCCCATCAACGTGCTGCTTTCAATTCTGCGCAATAACGACATGCTGACGTGGGAGCAAAAACTGCGCTTTGCCTTGGGTCTGTGGCCAGCCATTGTGCGGGGGCAAAAATATGTTGAAGCTATGGATAAATACACCCTCCTCGAGTGGCTAGAGCGCCAAGGCATTGATGAGCGGGTGAACTCGGATATTTTCATTGCCGCCTCAAAAGCCTTGACCTTTATTAACCCCGATGAGGTCTCTGCCACCGTTCCCCTCACGGCCATGAACCGCTTTTTGCGGGAACGCTATGGCTCAAAAATTGCCTTTTTGGATGGGGCACCCCCTGAGCGGCTGTGTCAGCCTATTGTGGAGTACATCACGGCACGGGGCGGCGAAGTGCACACCAATGTTGCCCTGCGGGAAATTGTGCTCAAAGAGGATCTCTCCGTTCAGTGCTTTGTCATGGCGGATTCCGAAAGTCAACGCCGCTTTGAGGTAACTGCCGATGCCTACGTCTCAGCCCTCTCGGTGGATGCCATCAAGCTACTGCTGCCGAAACCTTGGCAAGAGCTACCCTTTTTCCAAAAACTGAACGGCTTGGAAGGGGTACCCGTGATCAACGTACAAATTTGGTTTGACCGCAAGCTGCCGACGGTCGATCACCTTCTCTTTTCGCGATCGCCCCTGCTGAGTGTGTATGCCGACATGAGTGAAACCTGCAAAGGCTATGCTGACCCCGATAAATCCATGCTGGAGTTAGTGCTAGCCCCCGCCGCCGAGTGGATTGGTCGCCCCGATGCAGAGATTATTGAAGCGACACTTGCTGAACTGGCAAAATTATTTCCAAATCACCTGCCGGAACCTGCTAAAGTGCTGAAAGCGGCGGTTGTGAAAACCCCCCSCTCGGTTTACAAAGCAACCCCCGGTCGCCAAGCCTTCCGTCCCGATCAGGTCACCCCCATTCCCAACTTCTTTCTATCCGGCAGCTATACAATGCAGCCCTACTTGGGGAGTATGGAAGGGGCGGTACTTTCTGGTAAGCTGGCAGCGCAGGCGATCGCCCAGCAGCCCCCTATGCCCTCTACTCAGACTGTCGCCAATGCTGCAACTGCCTAGAGCCGAGTACGCCCCCCCCTTGATTCCCCTTGACGAAGCCTACGAGCTGTGCCGCCAAGTCACAGCCACCTACGCCAAAACGTTTTACCTCGGCACGCTCCTGATGCCCTTGGCAAAGCGGCGTGCCATTTGGGCGATTTACGTTTGGTGTCGGCGCACGGATGAACTGGTGGATGGTCCGCAGGCAGCCACCACCACCATGGCCACCTTAGATGACTGGGAAGCCCGCCTCGAGGATATTTTTGCCGGGCGACCCCACGATGCGATGGATTTGGCCTTAACCGCCACCTTGGAACAGTTTCCCCTCGATATCCAGCCCTTTCGGGATATGATTGCCGGTCAGCGGATGGACTTGCACCGCAGCCGCTACGAAACCTTTGCCGAGCTAGAACTGTACTGCTATCGCGTGGCTGGCACCGTTGGCTTAATGTCCCTTGAGGTGATGGGGGGGAACCCCTTTAGCGATCGCCTCTGCGCGCCATGGGTCGATCCCTACCATGCTAAGGGCACCCTCAAGGATCAGGCCATTGCCCTAGGCATTGCCAACCAACTCACGAATATTTTGCGGGATGTTGGCGAGGACATGCGGCGGGGGCGTATCTATCTGCCCCTTGAAGACCTGCACGCCTTTAATTACAGCGAAGCCGATCTGCAGCGAGGCGTGATCGACGATCGCTGGCGTGCCCTCATGCAATTCCAGATTCAGCGGGCGCGGGAATTTTACCGTGAAGCAGAGGTGGGCGTGGCCTACCTTGAGCGCGATGCCCGCTGGCCGGTGTGGTCTGCCCTGATGCTCTATCGCGAAATTTTGGATGTCATTGAGCGCAATGGCTACGATGTGTTTAATCGCCGCGCCTTTGTCTCGGATCTGCGCAAAACCTTTTTTATTCCCCTCTCTTGGCTGAAGGCCACGTTCTAGGGGCTATGGCAGACCTCTATATCAACTGGGACGACTACCATCGCACCATTGAGCAGTTGGCGATCGCCATCCACGACTCTGGCTGGCAGTTTAATCAAGTGCTTTGTCTAGCTAAGGGGGGGCTACGGGTCGGGGATATTCTCAGCCGCCTATTTCGGCAGCCCCTAGCCATTCTGGCGGTATCCTCCTACAGAGGAGTGCATAACCAAGAACGGGGGCGCATCACCTTTGGCCATGACCTAACCATGACCACCGCCAACCTTGGCAGCCATGTGCTCCTAGTCGATGACTTGGTTGATTCCGGCGTGTCACTGAAAAAGACGCTACGCTGGCTCGACGTAAAGTACGGCTTTGCAATTGAAGAGATTCGTACTGCAGTACTGTGGTACAAGGCCGCCTCCTGTATCACGCCCGACTATTATGTGCACTACCTACCGGACAATCCGTGGATTCATCAGCCCTTTGAGCGCTACGAACAGTTGAGTGTGACCGATTTAGCCGCAACCTTTAGCCCCTGTCCATGACCTCATCCCTCCACACACCTCTGCAATGGCACCGCCGTCATATCCTGTCGCTCCAGGACTTTAGCGTTCCAGAGCTAGATATTGTCCTGCAAACCGCCGCCAGCTTTCAGGAGGTACTGAATCGCCGCACCAAAAAAGTGCCAACGCTCCAGGCTAGGGTGGTTGCCAATCTCTTTTTTGAAAGCTCCACCCGCACTCGCAATAGTTTTGAACTAGCAGCCAAGCGTCTCTCTGCCGATATTCTTAACTTTGCGCCGGGAACCTCTGCCCTCAGTAAGGGGGAAACCATTCTGGATACCGCCAAGACCCTCTGGGCGATGGGGGCGGAATTCATGGTTATTCGCCACCAACAGTCGGGGGTGCCCCACACCATTGCGGCTGAAATGGATCGCCTTGGCACTCAGGTGGCGGTTCTCAATGCCGGGGATGGCCTGCACGAGCACCCCTCCCAAGCCCTTTTAGATTTATTTACCCTCTGTCAGCTTTACAGTCCTCGTCAGCCCCGCTGTGAACTTCTCCGGGGGAAAAAAATTGCCATTGTCGGAGATATTCGCCATTCCCGGGTGGCACGCTCCAACCTCTATAGCCTGACGACTGCTGGTGCCGATGTGCATCTGGCAGGGCCGCCGACCCTCTTGCCGTCTGAGTTTGCCAAGTATGGGGTCACCCTCCACTGGCAGCTAGAGCCAGCCCTCGCCAAGGCCGACATCGTGATGACCCTGCGGTTGCAGCGGGAGCGCATGGATCAGCATTTGATTCCCAGTTTGCGCGAGTATCACCAACAGTTTGGCATTACCCACGAACGGCTACGGCTGTGCCAGCCCCACGTGCGGGTTCTGCATCCGGGGCCTGTGAACCGTGGGGTAGAACTGAGTTCCGCCTTACTTGATGATGGGCACGTCAGCCTCGTGAACCAACAGGTGACCAGTGGTGTGGCGGTGCGGATGGCCTTGTTATATTTGATGGGGAGTACGCCGGACGCAGGTGGATGATTACGGTAACCTTTTTGCCCGAGAACGTATCGGTGAGTGCTGAGGCTGGGGAATCGTGGTTGACCGTGGCCGATCGCGCCGGGGTTGAGATTCCCACGGGCTGCTGTATGGGGAGTTGTGGTGCGTGCACGCTGGAGCTAGAAGATGGCGAGGAAATTCGCGCCTGTATTTCCACCCTTGCGGGCGATCGCCTCACCGTGACTGCCTCTGTTTTTAGTGACCCAACTTGGTAAGGTTCCTGCACCTTTTCTCACAAGGATTCTATATATTTTTGATTTTTATTAACATCCTCCAACGGCTGAAGCACGATGGGCTTTACGCCGATTTCTGTCATTTTCAGACCCTGATCCGACGTCTTCGGGTTATATCAACAGCAATAGTAGCGCTGCTCTTCGGCTAGGTTTTTGGCATTACTAAACTTCACTAAAAAAAGAGGCGGCTCTTTTGGAACCACCTCTGAGCTACTGAGCTACTTTTAGTCTTCAATGCGCCTAGGCATCGAAGTAAAGGGCAAACTCGTAGGGATGGGGACGCAGTGACATCGGAATCACTTCGGTGTCGAGTTTGTACTGAATCCAGTTGAGGATAAAGTCTTCGCTAAAGACCCCACCAGCGGTCAAGAAGCTATGATCCTTTTGCAGATTTTCTAGCGCTGCCATCAAAGAACCAGGGGTAGAGGGAATTTTGGCCAGCTCTTCAGGGCTGAGGTCGTAGATATCGACATCCAGCGGGCTACCAGGATCAATTTGATTTTTAATACCGTCAATCCCTGCACACAGCATGGCGGCAAAGGCTAAGTAGGGGTTACTGGTGGCATCGGGGCAGCGAAACTCTAAGCGCTTTGCTTTCGGGTTTGTGCCGGTCAGCGGAATCCGCACAGACGCGGAGCGGTTGCCTTGGGAGTAGGCTAAGTTCACCGGTGCTTCAAACCCCGGCACTAGACGCTTGTAGGAGTTAGTCGTCGGGTTGGTGAAGGCCAACAGCGCTGGGGCATGCTTGAGAATACCACCAATGTACCAAAGAGCGGTTTGGCTGAGGTTGGCATAGCCATCGCCCCAAAAGAGCGGCTGACCATCTTTCCAAATCGATTGGTGGGTGTGCATGCCGGAGCCATTGTCATTGAACACTGGCTTGGGCATGAAGGTAGCCACTTTACCGTGCTTGCGCGCCACGTTCTTGACACAATACTTATAGGTCATCAGCCAGTCTGCTGCTTGAATAAGGGTGCCAAAGCGCAGACCCAACTCGCACTGACCCCCCGTTGCCACTTCGTGGTGGTGTTTTTCAATGGGTACCCCACATTTGGCCATCGTTAAGAGCATTTCCGTACGCAAGTCTTGGAGGGTATCCGTTGGCGCAACGGGGAAATACCCTTCTTTGCCGCGGATTTTGTAGCCAAGGTTGCCACCGTCTTCTTCACGGCCAGTGTTCCAAAGACCTTCAGCGCTATCAATATAGTAGTAGCCCGATTTTTGATTTTGGTCGTAGCGAACATCATCAAAGACGAAAAACTCAGCTTCTGGCCCAAAGAATGCCGTATCGCCAATGCCAGTGGCTTTTAGGTATTCAATGGCACGGGTGGCAATGGAGCGGGGACAGCGATCGTAGAGTTCACCAGTGCGAGGGTCTTTAATAGTGCAGATCATGCTGAGGGTGGGTTCTTTCATGAAGGGATCTTCCCACGCTGTCTCAGGATCGGGCACCATCATCATGTCGGATTCGTTGATGGCTTTCCAACCGCGAATGCTGGAGCCGTCAAAGGCAACACCATCGCTAAACGAGCTTTCATTTAATTGGCTCTTGTGAACGGTCAAGTGTTGCCATGTTCCGGGCATGTCAATAAATTTCAAGTCGATTAACTCGTACTTGCTGTTGATCAAATCAAGGATTTCTTGGGGCGTTGCCATGTAAGGTTACTCCTTCTATGTTTGGGCGCACCGCAGCGACAATCTATGGTAGAAAGTTGACTTCACCGTTTTTTGTATCGCAGGCTACCAAAAAGCCTTGATTCTCGTTGCAGCATGATTCCTTACGAACGGTGGTTCCTCAATGGGACGCCGCCAAGGAAGCTTTGGGGTATAGGCGCGGCATGATTAACAGGCCAAGCCCTAAGCCAGCGATCGCGCCAAAGGGAAAGACCACCCAGTTAGAGTAGTCCCAGACACCGTAGTGTTGTAATGCCCACTCTAGGGGGTAAAACAACATTAACAGGATGGCAACTGCCCAGCCACGGCCTCCGTACTGATGCAGCCAGTACCATTCCTGAGCGGCGGGCGATCGCCCAATCCACACGCGGGTCAGCAAGACGGCCATCAACGTCCCATAACAGCGCATACACACAGCCATCGTCCAAGGGGGTGCCAACACCACGCCCATCTCTGGTTGGGGACAGACGTGGTTCCCCATGGTGTAGATAATGTGGGCAATCCGGGGTAAAAACAGAAACTGACTGGCCGCTAAGAATGGAGCCAACAACGGCCCAAGGAGTAGAGCAGCAAGAAGGGTGTCTAGCCAGAGCGAGGCGGGCGATCGCCGTCGGTTCATAAACGCTTACGCTATATTTGGTAGGGAGCACTCCATAATTTACCAAAGCTTCGATAATGTCGGCAATTCAGTGGTCTGACGCTTCTACCCTAGAGGACTTGAAGTATTCCCAACATTCTAAAAATTGTCACCATTGCTCAAGGCGATAGATTGGGTTGATCTGCATCAATTCTGATCCTAGACGTAAATAAATATGACAATTTATGGTTTGGAATTTTCCGCATACACATTTGTGAGGGGATCAGTTATACACAAATAGAGAGCGAACCAGATTGGTTGGGGTCGTTAGGCAATTACCGGAGGAATATACTAAATGGTTGGCGATAATAACACAACCTTTACTGGCTGGCTGGCCAATGTTGTCAATGAAATTGGTTTAGCGTGGTGGGTCAAGGTTGAAACACAGCAGCCCCACTGCATCTACTACTTTGGGCCGTTTCTCACTCCAGCCGAAGCCGATAAGGAAAAGGACGGTTACCTTGAAGATTTGAAAGCAGAAGGTGCTGAAGGCTTTGATGTCGAAGTATTGCGGTGTCGGCCTCAGGATCTGACAATTGATGAGGAAATGGCAAAAAAGCCTCTGATGCCCCTTAGTTCTGCCGTGCCTTAAACAGCAGGGTGACCTCAGACGGCGGCGGAGTCGTTAGAGGTTATCTGGCCACGAGGGGATAGATTGCTCTGATGGTCAGCACGGTTCCTAGGAACGATCTTGTGTTGTGGGCGATCGCCTTCATCGCAGGTTGCATCCTTACCCTTGTTCAAGGGGGCTGGCTGATTGTCCTAGGCACTGGAGGCTTGTGCTGGTGGCTACGGCGACAGCGTTGGGGACGCTCCCTCTGGCTGCGGCTTCCTACCTCTCGCAGTGTGGCAATCGCCACCGTCGTTGCCCTGCTGGCCATGAGCTACCTGTGGCTGCGCACGCCTCAGCCCACAGTCACGGATATGAGCGGGGTGGTTAGGCGGTTGGCAGACCTCAACTTGCCCCCCACCGTTGCGGTGACGGGTGTTGTCCAAACCACCCCATTGCCCAACCGTGCTGGACGGCTGCGCTTTTTTATGGTGGTGGAGCAGTATCGCAATGTCAGCCAACAGGCCAGTCAGGATGGACTATTGCGGGGTCGTGCCAGTGGCCGTCTTTACGTGACGCTGCCCGGGACGATCGCCGCCGATCTCCATCCAAGTCAACGCATTGAAGTCCAAGGAACCCTCTACCGTCCCCGCCCCAGTGGCAGTCGTTTTATCCGCACCTTTAATTTTCAGCGCCAGTTGCAACTCCAGAACACCTTTGCTGGGTTAACGGGCGAAGAGCTTAGGGGGCTTGATCACGGCGCCGGTTGGGGGTTGTGGGCGATTCGGCAGCGCATTACCGCAGCGCATCGGGCAGGTTTAGGCGATCGCTATGGCTCATTAGTGTCGGCCATGGTGCTGGGGTCACGAGCGGTAGCGGTGCCCTTTGAGCTGCGGGATGCCTTTCGGCGGGKGGGGCTTTCCCATGCCTTGGCTGCATCAGGGTTCCATACGGCTATCCTCTTAACGGTAGCGTTAACCCTAGTGCGCCCGTTCCCTGAGCGTTGGCGGTACAGTTGTGGCGGTGGCGTTCTGATCCTCTTTGTGTGCCTCAGTGGCTTTGCACCGTCGGCCATTCGGGCGGGGCTGATGGGGTTAGCCAGTTTAGCGGCCTTAGCAGGCAACCAAAAGGTGCAGCCCCTAGGCGCCTTGCTAGCGATCGCCTGTGGCATGCTGCTTTATAATCCCCTTTGGATTGAGGACATTGGCTTTCAACTGAGTTTTTTAGCCACCCTTGGGCTGATTGTTAGTAGCCAACCCATTAGCGATCGCCTTGACTGGTGCCCCGGAGTCCTCCGGAATCTGCTAGCTGTTCCTTTGGCGGCGACGATTTGGGTTTTTCCCCTATCCCTAGCAATTTTTGGTGTCTTTCCCGTATATGGTCTCCTTGCCAATGTCCTCACGACCTTTCTCCTCGTCATGCTGACCGTCGGCGGTTTCATCAGTGCCCTTGGCGCGTTACTCCTGCCAACGATTGGAGCTGGCATTGCCACCATGCTCTACTGGCCAACGGAGCTATTGGTCTGGTTCGTGCAGCACATTGGCCAATGGCCGGGCGCAACCATTGCGTTGGGCACCCTCGGCTGGGGACAAGTGGTGGTGTTGTATGCCCTGATCGTGCTGGTGTGGTGGCACCCATGGTGGCAACACCGCTGGCTTGCCGTCTTTACCGTTGGGTTAGCCCTCGTGGTACTGCCCTTCCTCATCCGCCAGCAGATGCTGTTTCAAGCCACTGTCTTAGCCACAACCCGTGTGCCGATGTTGGTCATTCAGCAACCGGCGGGGACGATCGCCCTCAATGCTGGGGATCCCCATGTTTTGACCGCATTTTTAGCCCAAGAGGGCATTAACCGAATTGATTGGGCGATTGCCAGCGATCGCCGATCCCAGAACTGGCTTGACGTTCATGCCACCACCCCCCTGCGTCGCCTCACTACCGTGGCCACGGCCAACAGCGACCCTGCCTATCAGCAAATGCTGGCAGCCCTACCCGTTGAACACCACACTTTGCTGCCCCAGCAACCGAGCCGCTTGGGGAACGTTGAGATTACAGTACAACGAGCCGATCCTGCGATTCTTCGGTTCAACCTTGGTCGCAGTGATTGGTTATTTATTAGCGATCCTGCCGCTGACCAGTACCACTGGTTGAGGGGTTCCCCTGTCGCCACCCCAGATGTTCTCTGGTGGTGGGGGCGTCGGTTTGACCTGCAACTGTTAGAGCACATTCAGCCTAAAGCGATTATTTTTAGTCAGGCACGGCTGGCACCACAGATCAGTGCAGCCCTACAGCAAAAAAATATTCCCTATTTTATTGTCGGCAGCGATGGCGAGATCCGCTGGACCCCCAACACCGCGCTAACGGCCAATCTCGATGCCAGCAATGATGGAATTTTCTAAGACTGGGGTAGGTTGAGCTTTGCTGAGGTGAAGGTGTCTTGTAATACCTGCTGAATCCGTTCGAGATCCGGGGTTTTCCCTCCCATGAGATCACCAAAATAGACGCAGGCTGCCTCTCCCAATGCCCAAGTATAGGCCGCAGCCCAGGAGGCAGCGAGCACCGACCCCACCCCAGGAACGAACTTAATCAACTGCTGACCGATCAAGCGGGCGACAAACCCACCGCCAATCGTGGTTAAAATTCCCCCAGCTTGCGATGGTGACAGCGTTTGACCGTACAGCTGCCCGAGCAGAATCACCATCACCACCTGCACTGCTACCAAGACCGGCATCGTGGCAAAGGGAAAGGGTACCGCTGAGAGGGTGCCCGCCATCACCGCAAAGGGCGCAATGTAACGCCGTCCCACTTGGCGATAGAGTGGGGCAAGGCGATCGCCGAGGTCTGAGTGCACCACCAGCTGCCGCAGCATATGAGCCTCTGCCTTGGGCAGCACAGTTTCCAAGGTTGCTGCTAAGGATTCAAACCCATAGAACAGCGGTGTGTAGCCATCTTCCTCCAGCGTAAAGTCAATCGGAACCACGCGATCGCTAATGTCAGCAAAGCGCTCTGTTAACCCTGCGATCGCCAAGGTGAGATCAGGGAAGTCCGGCGGGTAGGGCGGATGATTCTCTTGGCTGGGTGGATATAACTCGTGCAAGCAGGTAACTGCCACTAAAAAGGGAATGTCGGGATGATGGCGTTTGAGTTCCTTGGCCACCTGATACAGGCGATCGCTGGCAAAGTCTGTGACTTTCAGGGTTAGAATAATCACCCGTGCCCGCTGACTCTCCCGCAGGAGGTGATCCAGTTCCGCCGCCACCTGCTCTGTCTGGGCTGGGGTTTCCCCTAACCCCACCGTATCGGTAAAGGTGATCAGGGGTAAATCCGCTGTCGGGTAGTGATAGCGTTGCGTCTGACGTGTATGGGGGCGAAAGCCCGAACCCACAATACTTGGGGAGGCTCCCGTCATCCCTCGCACAATTGAACTTTTACCCGATTGGGGCTTGCCAATCAGTAGCACTTCGGTCACAGGAAGCTGTTGCCGCGCTGTCGCCAACACCTCTGCCAAGGCCGTGGCATCCACCTGAAACCAGCGGGTTAGCGATCGCAGATACTGGGGGAGTGGCTTAACGTTGGCTTTCACCACGCTGATCATCACCGTAGCTGGGAGACTCGCGATAGATCGCATCCAGTTGTGCCCGGGCATCCTCCACACTCAGGGAGCGCATCACCAGTAATGGCTCGTCAATGACATGGCCATGGCTATCGAGCAGTTCGGGATGGCTAACGGTTCGCCCCCGAGGGGCGGCAGACTGTCGCTGCGATTCAATCCCTAAGGTCAACAAACTCCGAATAAGGTTGGCCATTGCCAATAGTGCCAGTACCGTAAAGGCAACAATGTAAAGCAACTGCAACATGAAAAGAGCACCTCCGAGCCAAGAGTTTAAGACAATAAAAGACGTTTTAAGTGTGACAACCGTTGGATTTGGATAAGCGATAGTGGTGGGCAACCTGCCAGCACTCCATCAACAGCGTATGCCATTGCATTAATACCTGCGTATCCACGCCAACCTGCCCTTCTGTTGCTCGAAATAGACTTTGGGTCGCAACCACATCATTTAGGGCGGCATCCACTCGACTCAACAGGGCTTGCTGGTCAGCAACCTCTAAAAACGGCATGACCTCCGTCCGCAACAGGGATTGAGCACGGCTAAACCAGTCTTGGAAATCGTCAAGCAACGGTTCCAGTAACACCTTGAGGAGTTGGGGTTCAGGTAAATTGGAGTGCAACATAGGGCAATGGGGACAACCTTACTTCTATCTTAAATCTTAATCTCGTTTACATATTGTTACAATTTGTTCAGGGAATTTGTCGCCATGGTGCCAGGCGCTGAGGGCAGCCCTCCAAGCTGGTCATTGCCAACACTGAGGGAAATTGGCTGTAGTACCCTAGATGAAGGAGTCAACGCTTATGTTGTTGATTTTTCGGCCTAGGGTGGCAATGCTGTAAATCGATTCGTCTATCTAGCTATAGTTGCATGGGGTTAGCATGGATATCCGCGATTTTTTTGCTCAGAGTGCTGGTCGTTGGTTTTCCCAGCGCACAAGTCATCATCTTGCCTTTAAGCAGACTGAGTCGGGCAAGTCTCAACTAACGATTGATTTACTGAGTGTGGATGATCCGGCGGTGATTGCCCTGTGCCAGCAGTACGAAATGGATCCGCAATGGGCCATTTGTGGGGCGCGGGTTAGTTGGGATGGCACGATGGAATGGGATGCTGAAAAGCACGAGGGATCAACGGTGCTTGTACCGATTATGGGGGACGGATCAACCCACGAAGGCAAGTTGCTGCGGGAGATGGGCTATGCCGAGAAAGCACCAGTGGCGGGTCGCTTTAGTATGGGCAGTGATGGTGCGCTCACGCTGATTACAGAGTACGAAACCATGTACTCGGAAGAGCGGTTGTGGTTTGCCAGCCCCAATCTGCGACTGCGCACCAGTATTTTGAAGCGCTTTGGCGGCTTTAGTATGGCATCCTTTTGTTCTGAAATTCGTTTGGGGGTGACCCAACCCGCCCAGTCATGATGCTGTTTTTGCACACAGCAATCAATGTGACTGACCTTGATCGTGCCGCTGCCTTTTATGAGGGGCTGCTCGGGTTACACCGAGTCGATCGCCCCCTGACATTTCCGGGGTTGTGGTACCAAGTGGGTGCGGTGCAAATTCACCTCATCCAAGCAGCCCATGTGACCAATCGGCTCCAAGATGGCGATCGCTGGGGACGGAACCCTCACCTTGCTTTGGGGGTTACCAATTTAGAGGCTCTGAAGGCAACCCTCACGGAGGCGGGTATTCCTGTGCAAGCCAGCGCTTCAGGTCGCGCGGCCATTTTTGTGCAGGATCCCGATGGCAACCTCATTGAACTCAGCCAAATACCAGCAGATGGCGACACAGGAAAATCCACAGGGGCAGCACCGCAATAAAGCTTAGGGTACTCAGGGCAATGGCTGCCGGTGGTAGCTCTGCATTTAGCTCATACTCTTCTGCAAGGATCAATGCGGCAAAGGCGGTGGGCGTACTCGTCATGATGGCGATCGCCAGCAGGGGATCGCCCCGCAGCCCCAGACCATAGACAATCGCTAACATCGGCAGGGGCAAGATCAACGTTTTAACCAAGGCTGGGATGATCGCCATCGCAAAACTGTGCCACCCCGGCAGCCGACTTAAGCGAATCCCCGTCAGGACAAAGGCTAGGGGAATCACGCCGCGAATATCCAGTTGCAGTATGAACTCAACCCCTGGGGGAAACAGCATCCCATGGGTGGCAAATCCAGCCATCGCTGCCCAGAGGGTGGGTACTGTGGGGAGGACAGCCAGGGCGTGCCACCAGGATTGGGAGTGCGTTTTACCGTAGTACTGTCCCAGAAACGACCCCAGACCATAGGTACCAATGGCATTTTGGGTAATAGCATAAAAGGTGGCCCAGCGCAGATCCGCCGCTGCCAGTAGGGGAATGGCTACGCCTAACCCCACAAAGCCCGTATTACCAAGGATGCAAGAAATGAGGTAGCTGCCCTGAAAGCGCCGAGCTTCAGCCACAGGCAACGCTGTAGTTAAAGTTGGCGGTGTGTACTGGAGCCATTGGGGCAGAAAATAGCGTTCTTGCCAAGGGTAACAGACCTGGGCTACAACATAGCCCACCACCAACGTCAAAAAGGCAAAGACGGGCGACAGCCAAATGAGGCCCGTAAAGTCAGTGTGGTGCACAAGGGCAAAGATTTGTAGCGGTACCCCCACCCAGTAAAGGCCACGACCCAACCACTGGGGGATGACTGCCGGTAGCCACCGTCCCAGTACCAAACCAAGGCTAGTCCAGAGGATCAAGGGGCTGGTCGCAGTGATTGCATCCACCATGGCGATCGCCGCTAAAGTTGCTTTTGAACACTGTAGTTTGTTAGAGGCATCTTAGCCTGCGGGGAGACGCTCCTCAGCGCACCCCCAAGAGTTGTTTGCCCGTCGCACACAGATCCACTAGCTCACAGCCCTCACAATGGGGCTGGCGCGCTTGGCACACTGCACGACCATGATAGATCAGGCGAATAGACCAATTCTCCCAATCAGGCTGGGGCACTAAGCGCATGAGATCGCGCTCAATTTTCACCGGGTCTGTTTCTGTGGTTAGCCCAAACCGCTGACTGAGGCGTTTGACATGGGTGTCCACCGTTACCCCACCWAAAATACCAAAGCCGTGAGCCAGTACCACATTAGCAGTTTTGCGAGCCACTCCCGGTAGTGAGAGTAGATCCTCCATCACCTTAGGCACCTGTCCGCCATACACCTCCACAATCCGCCGACACGCCCCTTGAATATGCCGCGCTTTATTGCGATAGAAGCCGGTGGATTTGATATAGTGCTCTAGCTCTGCCACATCGGCATTAGCAAAAGCCACTGCATCCGGAAAGCGCTCAAATAAGGCCGGTGTGACTTGGTTCACCCGCTCATCGGTACACTGGGCTGAGAGGATAGTGGCCACCAGTAACTGCACAGGAGTCTCGAACTTGAGACTACAGGTGGCATCTGGATAAAGACGCTTGAGGCGGGTGAGAATTTCCAAAGCTCGTTGTTGTTTAGCACAAAGGCGGCGGGTAATAGCCATCAGGACAACGATTCATCACTAATCAACGAATAATCACTAAAAGAGTTGCTGTACCCAAGCTAGTCCGGTCAGGTTCACCGTATCACGGACAATCAGTACCATCCCTAGCCCCAGCAGTAAGACCAGACCAGTTTGCATCACCCCTTCCTGAATGCGATTGGGCAATGGGCGACCGCGCAGGGCTTCGATGAGTAAAAATAACAGTTGGCCACCATCCAGAGCCGGTAGGGGCAAGATGTTAATAATGGCAAGGTTAATGCTGATCAGCGCGGTAAAGGTAAACAACTGCTCGGCATTGGAGCGGGCAATGTCAGCCCCCATCGCCACGATCGCCACTGGCCCAGACACCTGCTGCGCTGCTTGATCAAAGTGCTGAAACAGTTCACGAAACCCATCGAAGGTGAGGAGAATAACGTTTTGGAATTCTGCGGCGGCGGCGGTGGCCAAAGTGATAGGGTTCCATGTTCGCTCTCGACGCACCTCAGCATGGGGAGCAAGTTGTACGCCAATACGGGCTTGGCCGTCGCTGTTAACTTCAGGAATTAGAGTGACTTGCTTAACGATTCCTTGGCGCTGAATCTCAAGGGTGAGGGGTTGGTTCGGGTGCTGCTGAATAGCTTTCATCAGGGTGGGCAGGCTACTGGCACTGGCGGTTAAGGGTTTTCCCTCCACCGAAATGATCAGATCGCCGGGCTGAATGCCTGCCTTGGTGGCCACCAAACTACTTTCAGGCACAAGGGCAGGAACTAACACTCCATCGTAGTAGGTGGCATGGCTGACCCCAAGCACCCCCATCTGAACGAGGAATAGCAGATAGGCAAACAGAAGGTTAGCAATCACCCCCGCGCTGATGACAATGGCTCGATCCAGAATGGGTCGGTTACTGAGAAGGTTAGGGTCGCTGGCGGGAACGGCACTGTTGGGATCGTCGTCAGGAAACCCCACATACCCCCCCAAAGGAATGAGTCGCAGGGCGTACTCTGTTTGCGCCCCTTGGTACTTCCAGAGGATGGGGCCAAAGCCAATCGAAAAGCGATTGACGTAAATTCCTTGGCTGCGGGCTGCTAGAAAATGCCCCAACTCGTGAACGAAAATTAAGATTCCGAGGATGGCGATCGCCACCGCTACTGCAACCATCGACATGGACTGAACCCAATGCTACGCTTTGACAGGTACGCTTCTTTCCCATTGTGGCACTTGTGCCCCCCGTGTGCCGTGGGTATTTACCCCTGCTATGCATATTTTTCTCAGTTTGTACGATATATTGCAAAATTGCAACAAAGTGGGATGATAAGTAATTATTCTTAGCTGTTGCCCCTTGAGGACACTTAATACACACGCCTTATGACCTGTTTCAGTGCAGAAATCAACTAAGAGTGCTAGGGTTACGCCTTCTCGAACCTTGGTTTTGTGCTGGAAGAGGCATCGATTAAACAATCTGACGTTAAGCTTAGAGGGAATTTTCAACAATGTCGTTATTTGACTGGTTTGCAAATCGCCGTAAAGAAACTGCCCTTACCCCCATGCACCAAGAACGAGAAATTGCCGATGGCCTGTGGACAAAGTGCGAAGCCTGCGGGGTGATGATCTATAGCAAAGACCTCCATAGCCATCAGTTAGTTTGTCCTGAGTGTGGTCATCATCACCGGGTTAGTAGCCATGAGCGCATCCAACAACTGATTGATGCTCAAACGTGGCGACCCCTCGATGAGCAGTTGGTGAGTTGTGATCCCCTCCAGTTCAAAGATCGCAAGCCCTATAGCGATCGCCTGCGGGAATACCAAGAAAAAACCGGTCTGAAGGATGCGGTGCAAACCGGGTTAGGGCAGCTCAACGGCCTACCTGTGGCTCTTGGGGTCATGGATTTTGCCTTTATGGGTGGCAGCATGGGTAGCGTAGTGGGGGAAAAAATCACCCGCCTGATTGAGCGAGCCACGTGGGAGCACATTCCTCTCGTGCTCATCTGTGCATCCGGGGGAGCGCGGATGCAGGAAGGCATGCTCAGCCTTGTGCAAATGGCCAAAACCGCCGCTGCCCTCGAGCGCCATCGCGCCGCTGGCTTACTTTACATTCCAGTGTTAACCCATCCAACCGCTGGGGGGGTCACCGCTAGCTTTGCCATGCTGGGGGATATTATCCTAGCTGAGCCAAAAGCCACCATTGCCTTTGCTGGACGGCGCGTCATTGAACAAACTCTGCGGGAGAAATTACCCGATGACTTCCAAACGGCAGAATTCGTGCAAAAGTGTGGCTTTGTGGATGCGATTGTGCCCCGCACCGAGCTAAAAGAGACCTTAGCGCAGCTTATCCGCCTGCATCAACCCACCACACCAACCCCTGTGCCGTCAAGTTTTTTGGCAACCTCATTTTCCCTTAGCTGAGGGGATTTGGGGGTAGATCAGCCCTGCACTCTAACCGAGTTGTGTTTCCTCACCAAGGTTGAGGGACGGGAGTCGGTTAATTAGAGTCTCTGAGGACTAGGGCAGTGGCAGCTCTCCTAGAGCGTACTGGCTAAACTGTGATGCTTCGAGGGCGATCGCTATACAATAGGCTTACTCCTGAGCGCTATTGCTCAATCATCTGCCCTCAGGAGTACCCACACTGTCCCTCCTGCTCTACAGTCTGTAATGCACACCACTGAAACCGATAAAGACCTCAAGCTCTGGTGGGGTGTTCTCTATCCGGCTTACAATGACCATCCAATTTTGGCAGTTGCCACTCCGGAGGTGGAGGGCACAGTCTTTGAGCAGGATACCAACCCACCGAACGCTGCGGCTTATTTTGACCCCCAGCATCGCTACCAGCGGTGGAACAGTCGTTATGCCTACGATTTGCCGCAACTCGTGCAGGATTTGCAACCCCATGAGAGCACCCTGCTGGCTGAGTTACACGCCTCGCCCCATCTGTGGGCCGATGGACTCGATCTAGCGCAGCCGGAGCGTGTTATTGCCCAGCTACAGGCCGCCTACCCCGGTCTCAGTGGGGTGGCGATCGCCTACTTAGTGCTCAATCTTGCCTGCCCTGAGTCAGTGCCAGCCATTCATGATGCTTGGCTAGATACCGTTGCAACAGCTAATTTCCCGGCGAATCAATGCCACGGTGTTATTCTGGACTACAACCACGCCGCCCGCCCCCTCAAAGATGTATGGGAAGACGACAGCATCCCCGACGAGCGTATTTTTGCCTATCTTGAAGACATGCTTAGCCTCTGGCAACTGCTAGAGCCATGGCATAGTCATTTTTCGCTTTTAACAATTAAAAACTTGGCCGTCAACCCTGATCAAAGCCTACGGTTACACCAGCTTGACTTCACGCCTCCCCTTGTCGAGAGCTTTCGCCCTCTTGCTCAACGGCCAACCCTTGTCACTATCTGGCAGCAACTGTTTGAAAACACCTCAGTGCGTCGGCAGTCGGTCTTCATGCCGTTGTTGGTATCCCTGAGTACCGCTCCCATTGAAACCATCAGGGAGATACAAATGCTCCTAGACTCATTAGCAGAAACGCTGCGCACCGAACCCCTGTTAGTGCTTAATGAAGCGGATGAGGCGGGTGAGAGCACGGATGATTTGATTGCTGCGCTCCCTAAACTGCCCTTGCCAGATGATAACGACCATACCGCCATTGATGATGCGCCCACGGCACTGCTACCCCGCCAACTGGTTCAAGTAGAGGTTGCGGCCCAAACCGATACCGGACGCGATCGCCACCATAATGAAGACGTGTATTTAATGAATCACCGCCAGCAGTTGCGGGTCACCCCCAACGGCCAGCAATTAAATATGCAAGGAGTATTTATCCTGTGTGATGGTATGGGGGGGCACGCCGAAGGGGAAGTTGCTAGCTCCCTTGCAGCTAAAACGGTGTATGACTATTTTGAAGAAACGTGGCCATGGCAGGGAGACCTGCCCAGCGCCGACGAGGTGCGAAAGGCTATTTATCGTGCAAATGAAGCCATTTTTGAAACCAACGAGCAAAAGGCAAAAACCGGCAGTGGCCGCATGGGAACCACACTGGTTATGGCGCTGGTGGATAACTATCATCTGCGCTTAGGGTATGTAGGCGATAGCCGTATCTATCGCTTTACCAAACGCCAAGGCTTAGAGCAGCTCACCGTTGATCATGAAGTGGGTCAGCGCCTCATTCAGCAGGGCGTAGAGCCAGAGATTGCCTACGGTCGCCCCGATGCCTACCAGCTGACCCAAGCCCTTGGCCCACGCAATAATCAATCCGTTGCCCCTGAGGTTATGGATATTACCATTGATGAAGATACCTTAGTTTTATTGTGCTCCGATGGTCTCTCGGATAATCGCTGCCTCGAAACCCATATCATTAGCCATATCCTGCCCATGCTAGACTTTAGCGTGCCCCTCAGCCAAACCCTCCATAAACTCATTGAGATGGGGAACGAAGTCAACGGCCACGATAACCTGACGGCGATCGCCTTGCGCTTCAAACTGCGTTCTGCCTTAAGCTGCCTCTTCTAAACACTCCCCTCCTCTACAAATTGGGGAGGCTGTCATTCACAAAGCGAGACCGTAGTTCTGGTGACTCCGAGCGAGGCAACAGATCAAAGACCTGCCGCAGGGTATCGTCAAGGGTTTCAAAGGGGACATTGCCCACCACCTCTTGGCGGAGCCGCCCCTGCCGATCAAAAATTAGGGTTTGCGGCACCAATCCTTTGTAGTAGTACCCCGGATCGGTGGCGGTAAATTCAGCCCCTAGGGGTAGAGCATCAATATCAATAGGAATAAAGTCTGTGACACGGCCATAATAGCCCTGTAGTTGGGAGATAGTGGTGGCAAACTGTTTGCAGTCACGGCTGTCGTTGACGTAAAACACCAGCAGCGTGGCGCGATCGCTCTTTAGCGATTGGCTGAGGCTAACTTTGGGCGGCACGAGGGAGCCGTTGCCACCGTAAAGGGCAAAAATGTTGCCGTCGTAGCGATCGTCGTTTACCCCAGCCCAACTGACACTCGTGAGCAACCCCCACAGTAACAGCGCAAGGCCTATGAGCGTTAGACGTTGCGTCCACAGCCGTTTCATGCGTCCTTTCCTCTTCCGACAGGTTGTGCAATGGTTCCTAAAACACTCTAGCGAAGCTTTGATCTGAATCCAAACCCTAGGCAGTCAATTTGCTCGTCAGTGGACACACTGCCTTCACGTTATCTGTTGATAGGTCTGCCAAAATGAGGACGACCTATTTATAATTTTGTAGATGTTAATCATGCCTTTACTAGAGTTCATGATATAGTTGCCCCATATTTATCATGGGTAAAGAACGTTGTCTTATGGAGTCAGAGCACTATTTTCCTGCAGAAAGCGTTCCCGTTAATGATTCCAAGTCTTTTGCTGCAGGAGATTCTGAGGTTGCATCTGGCGAAAATGGTTATAGCGCGCCGACCGATGTGTTAAGGAGTCATGAGAATTTGGTGGAAACGTCAGCAGCCCGCATTAAAGTCATTGGCGTCGGTGGTGGTGGTGGCAATGCAGTCAATCGCATGATTGCCAGTAATGTTGCTGGCGTTGAGTTTTGGTCGGTCAATACTGATGCCCAAGCGATCGCCCAGTCTCAAGCCCATCGCGCCTTACAAATCGGCCAAAAATTAACCCGGGGCCTTGGA
This sequence comes from Synechococcus sp. PCC 6716, assembly GCF_022570815.1. Classification (NCBI taxonomy): domain Bacteria; kingdom Bacillati; phylum Cyanobacteriota; class Cyanophyceae; order Synechococcales; family Synechococcaceae; genus Synechococcus; species Synechococcus sp. PCC 6716. The sequence goes on along the minus strand of NZ_JAKLTU010000010.1, from coordinate 111,844 downwards.
GCAGGTGGCAATCCGGCCATTGGCCAAAAAGCTGCCGAAGAATCCCGGGAAGAGCTTGCGGCGGCACTGAAGGATGCTGATTTAATTTTTATTACCTGTGGGATGGGGGGCGGCACAGGCACGGGTGCTGCGCCCATTGTGGCGGAAGTTGCCAAGGAGCAAGGTGCCCTCACTGTTGCGGTGGTGACTCGCCCCTTTACTTTTGAAGGCCGACGACGGGCAACTCAAGCAGACGAAGGCATTGAGGCATTGCAAAGTCGGGTAGATACCCTTATTGTTATTCCCAACGATAAAATTCTTTCCGTCATTTCTGAGCAAACCTCTGTGCAGGATGCCTTCCGCGTGGCAGACGATGTGCTGCGCCAAGGGGTACAGGGCATCTCCGACATTATTAACCTGCCGGGTCTGATTAACGTTGACTTTGCGGATATTCGCTCTGTGATGGCCGATGCTGGCTCTGCCATGATGGGGATTGGCATTGCCTCTGGTAAATCCCGAGCGGCAGAAGCAGCGATGACGGCCATTTCTTCACCCCTTTTGGAAGGCTCTATTGAAGGCGCCAAAGGGGTTGTCTTTAACATTACTGGCGGAACGGATTTAACGTTGCACGAAGTCAATGCTGCCGCAGAGGTCATCTACAATGTGGCCGATGCGAATGCCAACATTATCTTTGGGGCGGTGATTGATCCCGAGCTACAGGGCGAAGTGCAAGTCACGGTTATTGCAACGGGCTTCACGGGGGAGGCCACTCCCCGCAGCCGCACGGTTGCCAAAGCCCCCCCCCTCCCTAGCAAGCCCCCATCGAATGTTACCTCTGCGCCCGCTCCAAAGTCTGAGCCAACAGACCCTGAGGGCAAGCCTAAGCTGGATATTCCAGAGTTTTTGCAGCGGCGGCGACCCACCCCCTAGGGAGCAGTGCCCACCATGTCTCGCCTTGAGTGGCTGACCAATCTTTTTCCCCTATGGGTCTTGATCACTGCTATTGTTGCGCTGCTGCATCCGCCGCTGTTTTTGTGGGTGAGCAGTGACTACATCGTCTGGATTTTGATGGTGGTGATGCTGGGGATGGGGCTGACCCTCAGTTGGGCGGACTTTAAGGCTGTCGGTTTAATGCCTCGCTCTGTTGCCTTGGGATTCTTAGCGCAGTACTTGATCATGCCAACGGCCGGATGGCTGGTGGCGCGTCTTTACCAGTTGCCACCCCCCTTTGCGGTGGGTCTGATTCTGGTTGCTTGCTGTCCGGGGGGAACGGCCTCTAATGTGGTGAGCTTTATTGCTCGTGCCCACGTTGCTCTGTCGGTGGTGATGACCCTCTGCTCTACGTTAGCGGCCGTTGTGCTCACCCCGCTCCTAACAAAACTGTTGGCGGGGCAGTACGTGGAAGTGAATGCAATGCAGTTGTTTTGGGGAACGGTGCAGGTGGTGCTGTTGCCTATTCTGGTGGGTCTTGCCTTGAATACAAAGGCACCTAATCTGGTGAAAAAGGTACTGCCTATTTCCCCCTTTATTTCAGTTTTGGGAATTTGCATCATTTGCGGTGGGGTTTTTGCCGCAAGTGCCAGTGCGATTGTTACCCATGGGGTGCAGCTATTGGCGGCGGTGATCTCCCTGCATAGTATTGGCTTCTTTGGCGGGTACTACATCGCACGATGGGTGGGCTATTCCCAGCGAACCTGTCGCACGATTTCCATTGAGGTGGGGATGCAAAATTCGGGGTTGGGGGTGGCCTTGGCACGGCAAGCGTTCGCTAACCCCCTGACCGCCGTCCCCTGTGCCATTTCAGGGGTGACCCATTCGCTGATTGGTAGCCTGTTGGCCGGGATTTGGCGTTGGCAGCAGAGTACCGCGATTACACCCAAGCCCTGAGAGGGGCAGGCTGGGGTTCAGTAAGATGGTAAACGTTTGCATTATCCGTGACGGTGAGTATGACTGCTTCTTCAACCCCTGTGCTAACCTCAACGCCGCCGTTGACCCCGGTGGCGGTTGCGCGTAAGGATATCCGGGCGAATCTGTGGCTGGCGTTGGCGATCGCCCTTGTGGCCACTGTAGGGGTCTATATTGGGTTTCTGCCGTTTCAGGGTACCTACTTAGGGCAATTACTTCTTGCACGGGGGTGGACCCAACCTGTGGCGCTGTTTTTTGCCTGGACAGTGCTGATCTTTACTCTTCTGAAGGCGATCGCCTTGGTGCAGCAGTTTCCCAGCCTGCGCCAAAATTGGATCCCGGCTAACTATCCCCTGACAACGGCGCGGGATGTCGCTTACTTACAGCAGACCTTAGCCCAACGCCAGGGGCTGCTCCCCAATCGCTGTGGGCGAGTGTTGGCGGCATTTATGACCAGTGAGCAGCGCGCCATTGCTGCAGACGTTGCCGCAGAAGACAGTGGCAGTGCAGCAGCAGCAGCGGATGCCTCCTACACTATTCCACGGGTTTTGGTGTGGGCGATCCCGCTGCTGGGCTTCATCGGCACCGTCGTTGGCATTAGCCAAGCGGTGAGTGGGTTTTCCAGTTTTTTGGAAACGGCTCAGGATGTCAACCAAATTAAGGAGGGGATTGGCAGCGTCACCACTGGCTTGGCGGTTGCCTTTGACACCACCCTCGTGGCCTTAGTCTTGAGTGTTTTTGTCATGATTCCTTTAGTGGCGGTTGAGCGCTGGGAAGCCAAGTTACTGCTGCAAATTGACACCTACATTAACGATTATCTGCTACCGCGCTTACCCATGGGTGCCAGTCCAGCGGCGCTGGCACCAGACACCCTCAAAGCGGTACTGCAAGAAGTCATCCGAGCCGAGTTACCCAATCCAGAAGCCCTGATGGCACCCGCTACCGAGCGGCTCGAGCAACTGCTGCAAAACCTCACCCATTTAGCGCGGGCAATGGTGAGCGATCGCCAACAGTTTGTGGCGGCCATCACCACGCAACAGCAGTCTGCCGATGCGTCATTTCAGCGATTGCTAGAGCAGCTAGAAACAAGCCAACTTCAACTTCTTGAGCGCGTTAATCAAGAGCACATAGCCATTGGCCAAGAACTGCGCCAGCACGGCCAGTCTATAGCCCAGTTACTCTCGCAAAGCGAACAACGCCTGCAACAGCGACTGCTCCTCATCGAGCAACTGAGCGATGCCCTCAACGCACTTGCAGAGACGGGCAGCCTGCAATTAGTGCTCCAGACCCTAAACCAGACCCTCGCCACCCTCCAACCGGTACTGCGGCAACTCGCTCAACCGCGGCGGGTCACCCTTGTAGAGCAGCCCAGCACCCTAGATTGATATAGAGATTGATATAGACGGGCAGACGCCTAAACTGCCAAAAACCGCTGAATCACATCTTGACTGAGGTCGCTGGTTGGGCCTGAGGCAACAATCCCCCCCTTTTGCATAGCGTAGTACCAATCGGCTTCGCGCACAAAGTGGAGGTGCTGCTCCACCAAAAGGACAGAAATACCACGGGCAGCAATAATCCGTCGGACGGCGGCTTCAATTTCTAAAATAATTGAGGGCTGAATTCCCTCAGTGGGTTCATCCAGCAGCAAAAGCTTGGGCTGCCCCATCAATGCCCGGGCGATCGCCAACTGCTGTTGTTGCCCCCCACTCAGGTCGCCCCCCATACGGTGTAGCATCTTCTTCAAGACGGGAAACAACTCAAAAATGTCCTCGGGAATATCACCTTTGCGAGCAGAGTGCGGGCGTGCCTCTAACCCCAGCAGTAAATTTTCCTTAACCGTCAGCCGTGGAATGATCTCACGGCCTTGGGGAACATAGCCAATCCCCAGCTTTGCCCGCTGATCCGGGCGCAGCGGCAGTAATGACTGCTCTTGGCACACCAGTTCACCTTGGCGGGGGTTGAGTAAGCCAATGATACTCTTGAGGAGAGTAGTTTTGCCAACGCCATTGCGACCAATCAGGCACACCATCTTACCGGTAGGCACACTCAGATCAATATCCCGTAGGATATGGCTTTCACCGTAATAGACATTCAGACCGCGCACCCGCAGCATCCAATCGGCGGCCACCGCAGTCGTGGGTAAAGGGTAGTGATCAACACGGGTCATGGCTGTTTCTGGGAGGTAGGTTCTTCTAAGGGTGCCCCCAAATAGACCTCAATCACGCGGGGGTCATTCTGGACATCTTCGATGGAGCCTTCACACAGTACCGAGCCTTCGTGGAGCACCGTAACCGTACGGGCAATTTGCCGCACAAACTCCATATCGTGCTCAATCACAATAATGGAATGGTTTTCCGCCAGCGCCACTAAGAGTTCTCCTGTGAGACGGGTTTCCTCATCCGTAAGACCCGCCACTGGCTCGTCCACCAGTAATAGATCCGGTGATTGCGCCACCAGCATCCCAATCTCTAACCATTGCTTTTCGCCGTGGGAGAGTAAGCCTGCCGGAAAATTGGCTTTCGGCCGTAAGCCAATGGTTTCAATCAAGGCCTGAATCCGCTCCCGATCCGGTTTGGGTAAGGGGTGTAACAGGGTTGAGAGCACGCCTTTTTGCCGGGCACCCGCTAACTCTAAGTTTTCTCGTACCGTTAAATTGAGATACACCCGCGGTGTTTGAAACTTACGGCCAATGCCAAAACGGGCAATCTGATCTTCGCTATAACGGCGGAGATTACGGCCTTTGAACAGTACTCGGCCTTGGGTAGGCTTCACTTTGCCGGTAATGACATCTAAGAAAGTGGTCTTCCCAGCACCATTGGGACCAATGATCACCCTTAGCTCTCCCGTTTCCATTTGAAACGAAAGGTGATTCAGGGCATTAAAGCCATCAAAGCTAACGGTGAGATCCTCAATTTCTAGAATCGGTGGTGTCACGATGGGTGTTTGCCCTCCTGCGTGAGAACGTCACGCTCATACTGTATGTCTGGGTCTAGCTCCAATTCAGGATAGGTGGCCAAAGGTTGGGGTCGCCCCAGCAGTCTTGCCAAAAACAAATGGCTCTCCGTCCGCAGCCAGCCCACAATTCCCGTGGGTAAGGCCAACACAACAATGAGGAACAGCGCCCCTTGGAAAAAGAGCCAAATATCTGCAAACTGCTCACTTAGCAAACTACGGGCAAAGTTTACAAGCAGTGCCCCTAAAATTGCGCCGATCAGGCTGGCACGACCGCCCACCGCCACCCAGATCACCATCTCAATGGAAAAGGCAATATCCATCGCACGCGGCGAGATGATCCCGGTTCGCAGCGTAAAAAAAGCACCGCCAATCCCCGCTAGGGCAGCAGAAATGGCAAACACCAGTACCTTATAGCTAGTGGGGTTGTAGCCGGAAAAGCGCACCCGAGCTTCATCATCGCGAATCGCCACCAAGAGTCGGCCAAAGCGTCCCATGGTCAGCCAACGACAGAGCAAATACGCCAGCGCGAGGAAGATCACCGTCAGCACGTAAAACCAATACTGCGTTTGGGCATCCCGTACGGGTACCCCTAAAAGGGTCTGAAAGTCTGTGAGACCGTTAGTGCCGTTAAAAAGCTTTTGCTGACCGTTAAAGAAATTAAAGAAGACGATAATGGCCGCTTGGGTAAGGATGGAAAAGTAAACGCCGCGAATGCGGTTGCGAAACACTAGATAGCCTAGAATTGCCCCCAAGAGTGCCGGAATCAGCACCACTGCTACCACAGCGAAGGCAAAGGAATAGAACGGATACCAAAACCAAGGTAGCTCCGTGACCCCATAAAGGGTCATGAAATCCGGCAGAGGACTGGCGGCGCCTGCTGGGACTTGCAGTTTAATATGCATAGCGATCGCATAGCCGCCCAAGGCAAAGAAAATGCCATGCCCTAAGCTCAGTAAGCCCGTAAATCCCCAAATCAGGTCAATGCCAAGCGCCACAATTGCCAGTGCCAAATAGCGATGCAGCAGATCCAAACGGAAGCCGGGCAGGACAAGGGGCATAATAAAGATTAAAACTAAGGCAAGGGCAGCCACCACCCCTAACTCTGGAGCACTGATACGATGCTTAGGAAACGACAGTTTAGGTAACTTAGGCATCGACGGTACGTCCTTTTTGCGGAAATAAGCCAGCAGGGCGAATTTGCAAGAAGGTAATAATGAGGATAAAGACCATCACCCGCGCCATACTGGTACTGGCAAAAAACTCAAAGAAGTCGTAAAGCCCCGTACCGGGTGCCAAGAATCGCGTGAAGAGCCCAGAGCCAATCACATAGTTGACAAAACCAATCCCCAAGGCAGCTACAATGGAGCCAACAATTTTGCCGACCCCGCCGACCACCACCACCATAAAGGCATCAACAATGTAGTTTTGACCAGTGTTTGGGCTCACCGACCCCAGCAGACTAATAGCACAGCCAGCAATCCCAGCCAGCCCTGATCCGAGGGCAAAGGTCAAGGCATCCACAGTTTGAGTGGGAATGCCTAGGCAAGCACTCATACTGCGGTTTTGGGTAACCGCACGAATACGCAACCCCCATTGCGATCGCAGCAGGAACAGATAAATGGCCACCAAGCATACTGCTGTCAAGGCAATAATAAACAAACGCACAAAGGGAAATTGCACCCCCAAGAGGTTCACCCCCGCCCGCAACCAACTGGGTGCGGTGACATCAACCCCTTGGGCACCAAACCACGGCTTAGTCACAGCTAAGCCCGCTGCCCCCCCTACAGCCAGCCCCGCTGTAATACCAATTCCCAAAGACAGCACTAGCAAGACAGGGGTTACCCAAGCGTGCCAACGCTGAGCTATGGTACGTCCCTTGAGCAGCCACATACCCCCAAAAAACAGGAGGCAGAACAGAGCAATTTGCAGGGTCATCTGCCAGCTAATGCTGCGCACCAACTGTTGCAAAATCAAACTCACCCCCCACGTCGCCAATAGAGTTTCGAGGGGACGACCGTAGAGATAGCGAATGACACTGCGCTCGAGCATAACACCAACGCCAGCTGCTAGGGCAAAGGCGAGGGGAACAGCCACCAGCAAGTACCAGTCAAACCAGCTATCTCCTAGTGCCCGAAAGGCATTTTGCACCACAAAGGTAGTGTAGGCTCCCAGCATCATTAGTTCGCCGTGGGCAAGATTAATCACCCCCATAATGCCAAAGACAATGGCTAAGCCCAGTGCTGCCAACAGCAAGACTGCGCCAATGCTCATGCCATTAAAAATACTCTCAAGCAAAAACGTCATGGCTAAACAAGGTTAGGGTTAAAGAACCACCGCCAACAGTTAACCTTGATCGTCAACGGTCGGGGTGGCACAAACTGTTTTTGAAGCTACCAAATGGCTAGATTATGACCCTTCCATCCGGAATTGGCCGGGATTCTCTACATCAGTGCGCGTCCAGTCGCAGGTAAAGCCTTTGGTTTCAGCCACGAACTGGTTCCACGGCAGCGGATCCACTGGCTGTGGGGTGGCATAAACAATCTTAAAGAGGCCATCGTCGCCCACTTCTCCAATGCGCACCGTTTGCGAAATATGGTGATTGGGGAACATCTTCACCGGGCCTTGGGGTGCATCAAAGGCTTGGCCAATGGCAGCTTGGCGCACTTTTTCGAGATCATCAGCGGTTCCCGCCTGCTCCACTGCTTGCTTCCACAGGTTAACCCCAATATAGGCAGACTCCATGGGGTCGTTGGTAACGCGATTTTGGCCAAATTTTGCTTTGAAGGCCTCCACAAAGGTTTTGTTTTGGGGCGTATCAACGGTCATGAAGTAATTCCAAGCAGCGTAGTGCCCCTTGAGGTACTCCACACCAATGGCTTGAACTTCTTCTTCAGCAATACTTACCGACATGGTGGGGTATTTATCGGGAGTTAACCCCGCCCCCTGCAGTTGTTTGAAGAAGGCAACGTTACTATCGCCGTTCAGGGTGTTAAAAATAACACCGCCATCGGGGAGAGCAGAGCGAATCTTGGTAATAATGGGGGTGACCTCGATGCTACCAAGGGGCAGATAGTCTTCACCGACCGTTTCCCCACCTTTGGCCGCGAGTTGCGCCTTAATAATAGTATTGGCGGTGCGGGGGAAGACGTAGTCAGAGCCGACCAAAAAGAATTTCTTCCCTTTATTTTCCAGCAACCAATCTACGGCAGGTTCAATTTGCTGGTTGGGGGCTGCCCCCGTATAGAAAATATTTTTAGAGCATTCTTGACCTTCATATTGCACGGGGTACCAGAGCATATGATTTTTAGCCTCAAACACTGGCAGCACGGCTTTGCGGGAGGCAGAGGTCCAGCAGCCAAAGACAACAACGACGTTATCTTGATCGATGAGTTTGGTGGCTTTTTCGGCAAAGGTGGGCCAGTCGGAGGCACCGTCTTCAAGGATTGGCTCAATCTGTTTACCAAGGACACCGCCAGCACTGTTAATTTCATCGATGGCTAGCTGGGTGGCATCAACGACGCTTTTTTCACTGATGGCCATGGTGCCGCTCAGGGAGTGCAAAATACCGACTTTAATTGTCTCACCACTGCCTGCTGTTGTGCCACCACCACCGGTTTCTGTGGCTGGAGCGCAGCCTTTGATCAATAGGCTCGTTCCTAAGGCGGCGGAGCCATACACAATAAATTTACGTCGTCCAAGTCCAAATTGTTGAGCCATGGGGGTTGCTATCTCTATCAATGAAAGCAATAATCTCCCATAGGTTAAGGGGGCGTTATCCTTAGAAACTGTATCTTAAGCTACGAGTTTTCGGCGATCGCCCGTAAAAAGCATTACAGAAAGTAAATAACTGTGGTGGCCTCACCCAGGAGGCCACTGGAAGGCTCTGCCTCCCAGCAGGTGAAGGTGGAGGTGATAGACGGTTTGCCCGCCATCTGCGCCATTGTTGATCACAATGCGATAGCCATTGCTCAGCCCCTCGTTTTCGGCAATCCGCTTGGCGCTCAACAGCAGGTGACCCAGTACCCGGTGGTCTTCCGGTTCCGCAAGACTAAGCTGGGGGATTGGCTTTTTCGGAATAATCAAAATGTGGATCGGGGCTTGGGGGTTAATGTCGCGGAAGGCCAGACACAGCTCATCCTCATAGACAATGTCGGCGGGGATCTCACGGCGAATAATGCGGCTAAAAATTGTTTCTGCGGTCATGACTTTTACTCTCAAACACCAGCATCAGGACGGTCTTCAAGGATTTGCACTTCGGCGGTATCTAAATCGTAGTAGGCACCCACTAAGCGCAGTTGCCTCTTGGCCATGGCGGCTTTGACAACTGTGGAGCGAGACAGGCGCTCTAGTTGGAGGTGGACATTGGCTTGAATAACGTTGGTGAGGCGATCGCCTGTCTGGTGTTGGGTGGCTTTGAGAGCAGGAGCCACTGATTCGGCGAGGGTGCTAATAATTCCTGGAAAGCTGCCTCCCGTGAGAGTGGCTTTCACTGCACCACAGCGTTCATGACCCAATACCATCAATAGCGAAACCCCCAGCACGGCGATCGCGTACTCGGCGCTAGCGACCGTATCCATCATGGCTAAGTTGCCAGCAACCCGAATGACGAACATGTCGCCAATCCCTTGATCAAACAGAACTTCAGGAATAACCCGCGAGTCAGCGCAACTGAGGATGGCAGCAAAGGGTTCTTGATGCTCCGCCACAGCTTCAATACGGGTGAAGTCACGATGGGGGTTATCGAGCCGGTGCTGCACAAACCGCTGGTTCCCTAGCATTAACCGTGTCAATGCTTCATTGGGGCGCACGACCGTCATTGCGGGTCAATCCATCGACCGTCAGCTTTAATGAGGTCAATGAGGGCTGCCACCCCTTCTGACTCGGGCACTTTCTTTACCTCTTCCCGACCGCGATACAGGGAAATATAGCCCGGTTGCTTGCCCACATACCCATAGTCGGCATCGGCCATTTCTCCGGGGCCGTTGACAATGCACCCCATCACGGCAATATTCAGGCCAGTTAAATGCTTCGTGGCTTCACGCACTTTGTGTAAGACATCCTCAAGGTTAAACAGCGTACGACCACAGGACGGGCAGGCGACATACTCCACCATGGTGCGCCGCAGCCCTAGTGCCTGCAAAATCCCATAGCACACGGGGATTTCTTTTTCCGGCGCTTCCGTGAGAGAGACGCGGATGGTATCGCCAATACCCTCGGCTAGGAGGGTGCCAATGCCAGCGGTGGATTTAATGCGTCCGTATTCGCCATCTCCTGCTTCGGTCACCCCAAGGTGGAGGGGATAGTCCATCCCCAACTCATCCATGCGTTTCACCATTAGTCGGTTAGCTGCCAGCATCACGGGTACCCGCGAGGCTTTGAGGGAAATTTCAAGGTTGTAAAAATTCAAGGACTCACAAATACGGATAAATTCTAGGGCTGATTCCACCATGCCTTCGGGGGTATCACCGTAGGTAAAGAGCATCCGCTCGGCTAACGAGCCATGGTTTACACCAATGCGCATGGATTTACCCTGATCCCGCAGGGAAATCACTAGGGGTTCAAGGGTTTCGCGGATTTTGTCGCCAATTTCAGCAAATTCCGCCGCAGAATATTCGGTGCGATCGCCCTTGGGCTTTTCAAACACGTACAGCCCCGGATTAATGCGAACATTATCCACGTACTTGGCCACTTCTAGGGCAATTTTCATGCCGTTATGGTGAACATCCGCCACCAGAGGAACAGGTTTATAGGTCTTGTAGAGGCGATCGCGAATCTCTTCCATCGCTTTGGCGTGGGCAAGACTAGGTACCGTCACCCGCACAATTTCACAACCAATTTCGTGGAGACGACGAATGGCAGCCACTGAACCATCAATGTCTAGCGTATCTTCGTTAATCATCGACTGCACCGCTACCGGATGACCACCGCCAATGGTGATGGATCCCACGGGAACCGGTCGGGTCTTGCGCCGCACAATTGCCGTCTCTACGGGCGTGGGGGCAGCTTGAACTGGATTAGGCAGGGTTTGCATAGGGTGCTCTCTCGCCTCACTTCTACGCCAAGGATAATATCCTCCCTTTCAGAATGCCACAGAAGGGCAAACCCATGGCAATCAACTTGACATTCTCCACCGTCCTGAAGGACGGGGCTTGCATCCCAATGGGCTTGATAACTGAAAAAATAATCCTTGTATGCTAGCCTCATATATCCTGTGAACAGGAAACACGCTTAGCGGGTGTGAGCATGGATCAAGATATTCCTATTGCAGAACGCTTACCAACAGACTCTGCGGTTAGGCTTCAGAAACAACCCTTGTATAAACGGTGGGCGATCGCCAGCATTATTGGCTTAGGTTGTATGGCTGGGGGTGTCTGGGTTTTCAGCCGTTCTACGGAACCCTCAGCCGTTGCTGAAGCAGTTGGGAACCCCATTGCGGCTCCCACAGAGAATCTGCTGGGGCATTTACCCTACGAAGAAGCACCCCTGAGTGAGTTAGTGCCCGTAAGTGCCGACGGCCAGATCCAGTTACGCCGAGCGGCGGCGGAGCGATTTCGAGCCATGGTTGCTGCGGCTCAGCAGGAGGGAATTATTCTGGTTCCCCTTTCGGGCTTCCGCTCTAAGCAGGATCAAGATTATCTCTTTTTTCAGGTGAAGGAGCAGCGAGGACAGCGGACGAGTGAGCGTGCCTTAATGAGTGCGCCGCCGGGCTACAGTGAACACCATACAGGGTATGCCATTGATATTGGCGATGCCAGCCAGCCCGACACTCATCTTAGCGTGGCCTTTGAGCAAACCCCGGCCTTTCAGTGGTTAGCGGTGAATGCTGCTCGCTTTAGCTTTGAACTATCGTTCCCTGAGAGCAATTCGCAAGGGGTTAGCTATGAACCGTGGCATTGGCGATTTGTGGGCGATCGCCACAGTTTGCAAACGTTTTATAAAGCACGGCAACTAAACGTAAGGAGTGCAAAATGAGTGGGCTAGGGCATCGAGCCGTACTGTTAACGGGTGGCACGGGCGGCTTAGGCCAAGGGGTAGCTCCGGTATTACTGGCTCAGGGCTATACCCTCACCATTCCCTACATTGATGCGGTGGGACGGGAGCACCTTGAGCAGCAACTGGCCGCAGCAGAGCTGGCCAATGTCCGCTTTGTCGCTGCCGACCTCAACAACGAAAGTGAAGTAGCCGCACTGATTAATCGTATGCCCCAACTCGATGCAGTGGTTCATTTAGTGGGGGGCTTTAGCATGGGCGCGACGGCTAACGTTGCCTTGAGTGATTGGCAGCACAGCTTCGCCCTCAACGTTGAAACCACCTTCCTAGTGTGTAAACACGCCCTTAAACGGATGCAACCCCAACACTACGGTCGAATTGTCACGATTGGTTCACGCGGGGCGGTGGAACCCACGGCTGAGTTGGCCGCCTACTGCGCTGCCAAAGCCGCTGTTGTGGCCTTCACGCGGGCGATCGCCGCTGAAACCAAAGGGATGAACATTACTGCCAATGTAATTCTTCCCAGTATTATCGATACCCCCAACAACCGTACTGCGATGGGGAGCGACCAAGCCGCGATGTGGGTGCCGCCAACAGCCATTGGTCAACTGATTGCCTATCTCATTTCCGAGAGTGCAGGGGCAATCAGTGGCGCAGCGATCCCCATCTATGGCAACGCCTAGCTAGGTATGAGCCATGGTTTTTCTGGTTCTGTTGAGTGCTCTGTGCTACATCAGCATCCTGCTGACTCAACTGTTTGTGAGTGTTCCCATGGAGTTTTTTGGCTGGGTCCATCTTCCCGGCGTTGTGCTGTGGGGAGCCTTCTTGCTGCTGTTGGCTTGGCTCCTAGGAGGTGATTAAAACCCCATGACTTTAGCGACGGTGGCTTCGCTTGGGTCGATGTGGCGATGAAAGCGATCGCTCTCCTGCTGCAAGGCCGTGTCCGGATCCTTCAGGCCATTGCCGGTCAGCACACAAACGACGGTGGCACCGCTGGGCACCTGATCGGCTAATTTGAGTAAGCCTGCCACAGAGGCAGCACTGGCCGGTTCACAGAAAATGCCTTCTTCAGAGGCTAATAGGCAGTAAGCCGTGAGGATTTCAGCATCGGTGACGGCATTAAAAGCCCCTTGGCTGGCCTCCTTGACGGCGATCGCCCGCTGCCAATTGGCGGGGTTGCCAATGCGAATGGCGGTAGCCACGGTTTCTGGATGCACGACCACGGCACCGTTGACGAGGGGAGCAGAGCCCGCTGCTTGAAAGCCCATCATGCGGGGGAGGCGATTGCAGCGATTTTGTTCACGATACTGACAGAAGCCCATCCAATAGGCGGTAATATTGCCAGCATTGCCCATGGGGATGCACAGCCAATCGGGGGCATTGCCCAAGCTATCCACCACCTCAAAGGCTGCGGTTTTTTGCCCTTCAAGGCGATAGGGATTGACAGAGTTCACTAGGGTGATGGGGTAGGTATCGGCCATCACCCGCACAATGTCAAGGGCTTGGTCAAAGTTCCCTTCAATGGCAATCACTTCAGCACCATAGAGCAATGCCTGAGCCAGCTTGCCCTGAGCCACATAGCCTTCCGGGACGAGGACATAGGCGCGCAGACCCGCCCGCCGCGCATAGGCCGCTGCTGCCGCGGAGGTATTCCCAGTACTAGCGCAAATCACCGCTTCCGCTCCCGCCTCCTTGGCTTTAGAGATCGCCATGGTCATACCGCGATCCTTGAAGCTACCGGTGGGATTAAGGCCGTCGTACTTTACATATACTGAAACATTCCGACCCACCCGCTCAGCAATGCGGGGCACCGGAATCAGGGGCGTGTTCCCTTCATAAAGGGTCACAATGGGGGTGCGATCGCTGACGGGCAAAAAGTCACCGTAGGCGTGAATTAAGCCATGCCAAGCAGGACGAATGGGAGGGGCGATTACGGGCACAGGTATGCAATCAATCAAATGTAAATAAATCTGTGGCCAGCCATCGAGAGCAGCCACTCAGTACGATAATTCTACCGAGGAGTGGAGCAATTGCCAATTTTACCGCGAGTCATGATATTCAGGGGAGGGCAAAATGCGCTTAATTTTAGTCCGCCATGGTGAAGCGGTGGGGAATGACACTGGCGTGATGCTAGGGCGGCAGGATGTTCCCCTCACACAGCGGGGCCGCCAGCAAGCCCTTGCGCTACGGGAGATTTTGCCCCCGCCGGATTTTATCTATACCAGTCCGCTGCAGCGCTGTTGTGAGGCGGCTCGCCTAATGAACCCCATCTCTGGCTTAAAGATTCAGGAATTGGCGGACTTAATTGAGATTGATCAGGGGATTTTTACCGGTCTGACTTGGGCGCAAGCTCAGGAACAGGAGCCGCATCTCTGTAATGAGTTGGAGGAGCAGGACTGTCTTGTGCCGATTCCCGAAGCGGAGTCGATGGCAGCGGCATGGCAGCGGGCCAAACAAACGTGGAAGCACCTACGCAAACACGGGGATGAGCACTGTGTGTGGTGTATTTCCCACGGCGGATTTTTGCAGTGCTTAGTGAGTGTGGTTCTCGGCAGCGATCGCCTGTGGGGAATCAATATCCCACCAGCCGCATGGTTTGACTTTTCAGTCAGAGTGGATGTAGATGGTCGCTTTGAGGCGGAAAATGTGCGTTGGTGGCAAATTAACGGCTTCAATCTCTCTCTGCCGCCGTCGGCCTAGGCGTTGCTACCGTCGTTTGCACAGGCTGCTTGAGTGCGTCAAGCCACTGCTGCAAAATTAACGCCGCCGCAATTTGATCCACAAGGGCTTTCTCCCGCCGCGGCGATCGCCCCCGCTGCTTGAGAATCTCTTCGGCTTGAAAGGAGGTCAGCCGTTCATCCACGTACTCCACCGGCAAGTCAAGCGCCTTGCCAAAGCGTTCTGCCAAGTGCTGTACCTGCCGCGCTTGGGATCCCAGCTCACCGTTGAGGGTGTAGGGTAGCCCCACCACTAGGCGTTCGACCTGCCGCTCCTGACACAGTTGCCGGAGTTGCTCAAGGTCGTGGGCAAAATTGCGGCGCTGAATCGTCCTTAAGCCGGTGGCAAGCTGCCCGAGGCGATCGCAGCCCGCCACCCCAATCCGTTTGCGCCCTACATCTAACCCAAGAACAGAAATCACGCCTGCCTTTGATACCTCTTGATAGCTTGAGCGTGCCCGATCACTTCCCCTACAATTGAAGGGCACGTTATCCTGCTGTTATTCTAAAACCTGCCCGCTGCCATGGCTGACCCCGCAACAGACTACAAAGATACGGTAAACCTGCCACAGACGACCTTTGAGATGCGGGCGAATGCACCCACCCGTGAACCCCAACTGCAAGACTTTTGGGCACAACAGCAGATCTATGAACAGCTGCAACAGCACAATCCGGGCGAGGTATTTATCCTTCACGATGGTCCGCCCTACGCCAACGGTGCCCTGCATATTGGCCATGCCCTTAATAAAATTCTTAAAGACATTATCAATAAATATCAGCTCCTCCAAGGGCGCAAAGTTCACTACCGCCCCGGCTGGGACTGCCACGGCTTGCCGATTGAACTCAAAGTACTGCAAACCCTAAGTGCTGAAGAACGCCAGAACCTTACCCCCCTCTCCCTGCGGCAGCGCGCCAAGGAGTTTGCCCTCAAAACCGTTGCTGAACAAAAACGGAGCTTTCAGCGCTACGGTGTGTGGGGAGACTGGCAGCACCCCTACCTCACCCTCTCACCTGAGTACGAAGCAGCACAAATTGGGGTGTTTGGGGAAATGGTACTGCGGGGCTATATCTACCGCGGTCTGAAGCCCGTGCATTGGAGCCCCAGTTCCAAAACTGCCCTTGCGGAAGCAGAACTGGAATATCCTGAAGGCCATACGTCCCGCAGTGTGTACGCTGCCTTTGACGTACTGGAGCTCCCCCAAGGGTTGGCCGTAGCTTGGTATGAAGCACTCGGGCAGATGGGGGTTGCCATTTGGACGACAACACCGTGGACTTTGCCAGCGAACCTAGCGGTGAGCGTCAACCCCGACTTGACCTATGCTCTGGTACGGGTAGCGCCAGCAAAGCGCCACGCTTACCTGATTGTGGCGCACGACTTAGTGCCGTCCCTCAGTCAAACCCTAGGCACAACCTTAACCGTGGTAGCTACCGCCAAGGGTGCCGATCTCGAACATACCCGCTATCAGCACCCCCTGTACGATCGCCAGAGCAAAATCGTTATCGGCGGTGACTATGTGACAACGGACTCCGGTACCGGCTTAGTACATACGGCTCCCGGTCATGGACTGGAGGACTACGCCGTTGGTCAACGCTACGGCCTGCCCATTCTGTCCCCGGTGGATGCAGATGGCTGTTTCACGGCGGAGGCGGGTCAGTTCGCTGGCCTGAATGTCCTCAAAGAGGGGAATGAGGCGGTTATTGTGGCTTTAGAGGCTGCCGGCGCCCTTCTTAAAGAAGAGCCTTACGTTCACAAGTATCCCTACGACTGGCGAACCAAAAAACCCACGATCTTTCGAGCAACGGAGCAATGGTTTGCTTCGGTAGCGGGGTTTCGCGATGCTGCCCTCGCGGCGATCGCCGAGGTGAGGTGGATTCCGGCGCAAGGGGAAAATCGCATTACCGCCATGGTGGCGGAGCGATCCGACTGGTGTATTTCGCGGCAGCGCAGTTGGGGGGTACCCATTCCGGTGTTTTATGACAAGGTGACCGGTGACCCCCTGCTCACGGCAGACACCATTGCCCATGTCCAAGCCATCATTCGCCAGCGGGGGTCTGATGCTTGGTGGGAACTCTCGGTGGCGGAGCTATTGCCCCCCGCCCTGCAAGATCAGGCAGATCGCTACGAAAAGGGCACCGATACCATGGATGTTTGGTTTGACTCCGGCTCATCTTGGGCAGCAGTTCTAGGGGAGCAGCAAGCGGATCTGTACCTCGAAGGCTCGGATCAGCATCGGGGGTGGTTCCAGTCATCGCTGCTGACCCGGGTGGCGGTGCAGGGGCACGCTCCCTACAAATCGGTGCTCACCCACGGCTTTGTCTTGGATGAGCAGGGGCGCAAGATGAGTAAATCCTTGGGCAATGTCACGGATCCGCGCGAGGTAATTGAGGGCGGCAAAAACCAAAAGCAAGACCCGGCCTACGGTGCGGATGTTTTGCGGCTGTGGGTGTCCTCGGTGGACTATGCCAATGATGTGCCCATTGGCAAAACGATTCTGAAGCAGTTGGCGGATATCTATCGCAAAATTCGCAATACAGCGCGCTTTTTACTGGGTAACCTCTACGATTTCGACCCACAGCAGGATGCTGTGCCCTACGCTCAGTTGCCAGAACTGGATCGCTATATGCTGCACCGCCTCCATGAGGTGTTTAGCGAAGTGACGGCAGCCTTTGACAGCTACCAGTTTTACCGGTTCTTCCAAACCATTCAGAACCTCTGCACGGTGGATTTGTCAAATTTTTATCTGGATATTGCCAAGGATCGCTTGTACATTAGTGCCCCTGCCAGCGATCGCCGCCGTAGTTGCCAAACGGTGCTTGCTATTACGGTACAAAATCTGGCGCGGGCGATCGCCCCGGTGCTGCCCCACTTGGCAGAAGATATTTGGCAGCACTTACCGTTTGCCACGCCCTACACATCGGTGTTTCAAAGTGGCTGGGTACAGCGTGCGGATCAGTGGCGCGACCCACCCTTGGCGAGCCGCTGGGAGGTGCTGCGGCAGTTGCGCTCAGAGGTCAACAAGGTACTGGAGCAGGCGCGCGCTGAAAAGGCCATTGGCTCGTCCCTCGAAGCCAAGGTGTGGCTGTACGTGGCCAACCCAGACCTGCGCGATCGCCTCGAGGCCATGAACAGTGCCGATGCCTTGGCGGGTAATGGCGTGGATGAACTTCGCTATCTATTTTTAGTCTCACAAGTGGAGGTGATGCCACAGCCGCGATCGCTCAGCTTGAGCTACACCCTTGAGCAACCGGAGCTATGGGTTGGCGTGGGCACCGCCAGCGGGACCAAGTGCGTCCGGTGCTGGAATTATGCCGAGAGTGTAGGGCGCTCTGCAACCCATCCCCAGTTGTGCGATCGCTGTGAAGCGGCCTTAGCGGGTAACTTCTAGCCCAGCGTTAGGGTATTTCGGAGGTTCTATGAACGTTGCCTACTTCGACTGCCCAGCGGGAATTGCTGGGGATATGTGCCTTGGGGCGCTGATCGATGGTGGCGTTCCCCTTGACTACTTGCACGGGCAACTGGCAAAGCTGGGAATTGCAGCAGAGTTTACCTTAACCACTGAAACCGTGCAGCGAAAAGGGCAGCGGGGTCTGAAGGCTCACGTCCAGCTTCACGAGCACAGCCATCCGCACCACCGCCATTGGCCAGACATTCAGGCGCAGATTTTAGCCGCAGATTTGCCCGATCGCGCCCGCGACTGGAGTTTACGGGTGTTTGAAGCCTTGGCGATCGCCGAAGGTGCCGTTCATGGCATTGCCCCCACTGCCGTTCACTTCCACGAAGTCGGTGCCGTGGATGCCCTAGTGGATATTGTTGGCACCTGTTTAGGGCTAGATTACCTCGGCATTGAGCAGATCTACTGCTCGCCCTTGCCCACCGGTGGCGGGACAGTACGGGCCGCCCATGGTCAACTGCCGGTGCCCGTGCCAGCGGTCTTGCAACTCTGGCAAGCCTATCGGGTGCCGGTTTACAGCAACGGGATTGCGAACGAACTGGTGACCCCCACGGGTGCCGCGATTGTCTGTGCCCTTAGCCAAGACTTTGGCACCCCACCCGCCATGACCCTAGAGCGAGTAGGCTTAGGTGCTGGCAGCCATGAGTTACCGCTGCCGAACCTCCTCCGCCTATGGCTAGGCGAAACCCCCAACAGCCAACCGCCAACCCCCACCGCCATTGTGGAGTTGCAAACCCAACTGGATGACCTGCCGCCCCAAGCCTTAGCCTACGCGATAGAGCAACTCTATGCCGCTGGTGCGGTGGAGGTCTTCTGTCAAGCCATTACAATGAAAAAGTCACGCCTTGGGGTGCTCCTGACCGTACTGTGTCCTCTCAGTGCCGAAGCCGCCTGTGTTCAGACCCTCTTTCGGGAAACCACGACCCTAGGGCTGCGCCGCCAAGTGCAAGATCGCTATGTCCTCCAGCGGCAGATCAAAACCGTGACTACCCCGTTTGGCGAGGTGCGGCTGAAATTAGCCACCGATGGTCACGGACACCCCCTCAATGTGCAGCCGGAGTATGAAGACTGTGCCGCCCTAGCACGGCAGCATCAGCAGCCATGGCAGGTGGTGTATCACGCAGCACTGAAGGCGGGGCTAGCCCTCTGGCCACTGGCAAGCTCCCCAGCTCCCTAAGTCAGTTTCGGCTTAATAAAGACAATGGCTTGCTTCCAAATAATCGTTGGTTGGTCATAGTGATCCACCACGCACAGGCAGTTTGCGTCTTGCCAGCGCACCTTTCCCACCACTAGATCACTTGTGCTCAGTTTCACCTCAACCTCAGTGCTATCTTTAATTAAGGTCTGTAGCTGGCGGATACTGGGTAATCCCGTCTGGAATTCGTCAGTCATGGGTTCTCCTCTAGTTCCTCTACAATTCTATGAGCCTATCTTTTCAGAAGTACCAAGGGCTAGGTAACGATTTCCTACTCTTAGACAATCGTCAGCAGCCGACCCTTCGTCTTTCGCCACAGGAGGCTCGCCACTGGTGCGATCGCCACTTTGGGGTGGGTGCCGACGGGGTAATTTTCCTACTGGCGGGCACTGGCGACTGTGACTACCAAATGCGGATGTACAATGCCGATGGCTCCGTTGCCGAAATGTGTGGCAATGGCATTCGCTGTCTAGCCAAGTTTATTTTTGAACTGGAAGGCCGCACCTGTGGTGAAACCGTCAGCTACCGCATTGACACCTTAGCGGGGGTGATGGTGCCCCACATTCAAGCAGACGGTCAAGTGACAGTGGATATGGGGACACCACAACTGCTGGCGCAACAAATCCCCACTACCCTAACCGCTCCAGATGCCAAAGTGATCGAGGTGCCCTTGACGGTGGCCGATCGCCCTTGGCTGGTAACCTGTGTGAGTATGGGGAATCCGCACTGTGTCACCTTTGTAGAAGATGTAGCCGCTATTCCCTTAGAGACGCTAGGGCCACTGTTTGAGCACCATGCTGTGTTTCCCCAGCGCACGAATACTGAGTTTGTCCAAGTGCTGGGGGGCGATCGCCTGCGCATGCGCGTCTGGGAGCGGGGGGCGGGGATGACCCTTGCCTGCGGTACCGGTGCCTGTGCCACGGTTGTTGCGGCGGTACTCACCGGGCGACTCAAAGCCGATGCAGCAGGGCAAGCCCAAGCCACGGTTGAACTACCCGGCGGTGATCTGCATATTCGCTGGGATGTGCACAGTCAACATCTGTATATGACCGGACCTGCCGTCGCAGTGTTTAGGGGAACCCTTGACACCCAGTAGCCCCATGTATCGTCAACGGCGACCCCTGTGGTCTTATCCCCTCTTTCAACGTCCCCTGATCCTGCTGACGGGGTGCCTGCTCTTGGCACTTCTGTTTACGCTGTTGGGGTGGGGGCGCCCCAGTGTGGCGGTGGTGCTTTCCTTGGATTTGAGTGGCAGCACCTTTGGGGACAATCCCTTACAGTTTAACCAGCCTCAAACCGTGATGGCGCAGCAGGTAGCCGCGGCCAAACTCTATCTGCAACGCAATCAGCGGGAGTTGGCTAACCCCAATGCCATCATGATCCATGGCTTTGGCCGCAATGTGGTCTTTTTAACCCCACGCTTTGAAACCAAGGCCGATGTCTTGCTGACACACCTCGATCAGGCGCTCAACCGCAGCGATCTTTTAGCTCAGGTGGACCCCAGCGCCACGAACCTATCGGGGGCGATCGCCACCGCCACCCAGCAACTGCAACAGGTTTCTAACCGCTGCCGTGAATTACTGATCATTACCGATGGCGCAGCACCAGTGGATACCGCTGTCGTCACCTCAGCCCAAGGGCAAGGGATTAAAATTAATGCCATTGTTGTCGGGGAGTATGCGCCACAACTGGCAGCCGCGACCCAAGCCACCGGCGGACAATACCGCTCTGGAACTACGGCACTTTTAGAGGAACTGGTGAGTCGTACCTTTTTTGAGAACATTAACACCAATGCCCGCTGGTCGATATTCTGGTTGGGTCTGGCGCTAGTCTGCCTGATGTGGGTGCTGGTGTTGCCCTTAGATCGGTGGTTGTTGCAAGGGCTACTCCAATTACCCATGAATCTGTCGGGGCAACTGGCGCTTGGGAATGCCTTTTTCTGGACCGTTGCCATCCCCATCATCCTCTGGCGCTTTCCGGGCTGGCCATTTTTGAGCGGGTGCTAAGGAGGAGAGATGCGATCGCGCTGGCGGTTTTCGGTAATTGCCCTCATCGTTGCTGTGGGAGTTGTCCTCAGCGGTAGCTCCCCCTCCCTTGCCCGCCAAAATCTTGCCTTACCCCCCCTTACCACCTATCCCTTGCCTAGCTCCCTTGCAACTCTGCCTCCGGCGGGGGACGACTATTTTACCGAGGTACAGCCGTTGGAAGTGGGGTATCTGCTGTGGACAGCGTTTCCGGTGACCGTGGCCATTGACCCCCCGCCGCGGGATCCCAATAACCTATGGGCACAGGCAGCCCAGCAAGCTGTTGCCGAATGGTCGGCCTATCTGCCACTGCAAATTGTGCCGCCAACCGCTACGGCCAATATTCGCCTCCAGTCTGAGCGACCCAGCGACCAAAACAACCGTCGTGTCCGAGCGGCGGAAACCAGCTATGAACTGTTTGTGGATAGCAACGGCCTACTGCGGCATCGGGTTCGGGTGGTGGTGCGACCCACCCAAGCCCCCCGCTATGTGCTGGCGGCTCTGCGCCATGAGTTGGGTCATGCCCTCGGTATTTGGGGGCATAGTCCCCTGCCCACGGATGCTCTCTATTTTGCCCAAGTAGCGGATCCACCGCCCATTTCTCAGCGGGATGTGAATACCCTGCGGCGAGTTTACGAGCAACCCACCCGCTTAGGGCAACCCATGCCAGAGGTGGCTTCCCATGGATGAGAGCCTCACCCTCTGGGGCATTTTACTCACCCTGACTGCCTTGGGGCTGTGGCTGGAGCACCGCTATCGTTGGGCAGCACGGGTGGGGGGATCCTTAATTATTTTGCTCCTAGCGGCCTTGTGTGCCAACTTAGGGGTCATTCCCCAACAGTCTGCTGTCTATGACACCATCTATGGGCCAGTGACCTCCTTAGCCATCGTCTGGTTACTGTTGCTTGTGAATTTGCAGGATGTGCGCCGCTTGGGGCGATCGGCCTTGTTAGCCTTTGGGATTGCGGCTGTGGGCACCTTGATGGGGGCGCTACTGGCGAGCCTCCTGTTTCACAGTCGTTTTGGTGGCGACACCCCACGGCTGGCGGGCAGCTTAGCAGCAAGTTACATTGGTGGCAGTTTAAATTTTGTGAGTGTCGGGCGTGCCCTGAACCTCACTGATCTGCTCTTTACTGCAGCAACGACCGCAGATAACCTGCTCACGGCAGTATGGTTGGGCTTCACTTTAACGCTGCCCTCAGTCTTGGCACGGTTTTATCCGCAGCGCTCAGCAACAGACGCCTTAGCTTTATCGCCCTTGCCCACAGCCTCGGCGATCGCCCCCCTCGATTTAGCCATTCTCCTGAGCTTAGGCATGGGAGTTTTAGTGCTGGCTACAGCGCTACATCAATTTTGGCCGGTTATCCCAACAGTGGTTTGGCTCACCACCCTAAGTGTAGCCATTGCCCAATTCCAGTGGGTACGCTACCTCCGTGGTACCGGTGCCCTTGGCATGTTTAGTCTCAATCTCTTTTTTACCGTCATTGGCGCGGGAACCCATCTGCCCTCGTTAGTGCCTGTGGGGGTTGAGATTGTGCTGTTTGCCGCCACCATCGTGTTTAGCCATGGGGTGGTGATCTTTGGGCTGGGGTATCTATTCAAGCTGGATGTTGAATTACTGGCCTTAGCCTCCCAAGCGGCGGTGGGGGGGCCTACCACTGCTGCAGCTCAAGCGAGCAGTCGCCACCAGCCCGCCCTACTGGGGGTTGGCATCACCCTTGGCCTCCTTGGCTATGGGGTCGCCAATTACCTAGGTTTGGCAATGGCTCAGCTACTCAACTGGTTAGAACTTGGCTAAAGCTTGCTGCCACATTCAGGGCAAAAGCGATGGCTAGAAATCGTCTTGGCACCGCAGTTTGTACAGTACACTAGCTCGGCCGCTTTTTCGAGGGTTGCTTGCTCCGGTAAGCCCAGCATTTGGGCGTTGCTTTTGCCGGGAGCCACCATCGGATAGCAGTTTTCATCTCGGGTCACGTGGGCATCTAGCAAGACGGGGCCATCGTAGGTCAGCACCTCTTGAATAATGTCGTCCAGATTGTGGCGATCGCTCACCCGCAATCCTTTGACGCCGTAGGCCTCCGCCAACTTCATAAAATCTGGCATTCCCTTGGCCATATTGGAGTGGGAGTAGCGCTCTTCATAGAAGGCCTGCTGCCACTGCCGCACCATTCCCTGCCAGAAGTTATTAATAATCACTGTCTTCACCGCAATACCGTACTGGGCAAGGGTGGCCAATTCTTGGGAGTTCATTTGAAAGCTAGCATCACCACTGATGCAGATCACCTGCTCATTGGGCAGTGCAACCTTAACCCCCATTGCCGCAGGCAGTCCAAAGCCCATCGTCCCCAAGCCTGCACTAGAGACCCATCGCCGCGGGCCATTTTTCAAAAATTGGGCAGCCCACATTTGGTGTTGCCCCACATCCGTTGTATAAAACGCATCGGGAGCATGACGGCCAAAGGCCACAATCACTTCTTGGGGAGACAGTTCCCCGCTAGGATGCGGCACCACTAAGGGGTAATCTTCTTTCCACGCCTTAATGCGCGCTAGCCACCCATGGGTCATCGGTTCCGGGGGAACGCCTGTTTCGTTGATATGGTGCAGAAGTTGCTGTAGAACTGGCTTGACACTGCCAACAATGGGCACCTCCGGGACGCGGTTTTTACCCACCTCCGCCGGATCAATGTCAATGTGAATGACCTTTGCTCGCGAGGCAAACTCATCCAGTTTTCCGGTAACGCGATCATCAAACCGTGCCCCCACCGCAATGAGCAGGTCGCACTCGCTCACCGCAAAATTGGCATAGGCGGTGCCGTGCATCCCCAGCATTCCCAGTGAGAGTGGATGAGATTCTGGAAAGGCACCTTTACCCATTAGGGTTGTGGTGACTGGAATTTGAAACAGCTCAGCCAGTTGGTAAATTTCATCATGTGCTGCTGCTGTAATTGCGCCCCCCCCAACGTACAGCAGCGGTCGTTTGGCCTCGCGAATCAGTTGCACCGCTTGGGCAATTTGGCGCACATTGCCGCGAATGGTGGGACGATACCCTCGCAGCTTAACCTGCCCTGGCTCTACCGGCTCGTAGTCGCACACTTCCAAGCCCACATCTTTGGGAATATCTACGAGTACCGGCCCTGGCCGGCCTGTGGTGGCAATATAGATGGCCTCAGCGATGATGCGCGCCATATCCTTGGCATTGCGAACCACGTAGGAGTGCTTAACAATAGGGAGCGTAATGCCGTAAATGTCCGTTTCTTGAAAGGCATCGGTGCCAATGGCAGAGCGAGGCACTTGACCGGTGATCACTAATAGCGGTATGGAGTCCATGTGGGCTGTGGCAA
The DNA here is from genome assembly GCF_022570815.1 of Synechococcus sp. PCC 6716. Classification (NCBI taxonomy): domain Bacteria; kingdom Bacillati; phylum Cyanobacteriota; class Cyanophyceae; order Synechococcales; family Synechococcaceae; genus Synechococcus; species Synechococcus sp. PCC 6716. Next base: position 87,286 of record NZ_JAKLTU010000010.1, on the reverse strand, counting down.
TGCCGGTGACCAAGTTTGTGGCACCAGGACCAGAGGTGCCAAAACACACCCCAACTTGCCCCGTTGCTCTGGCATAGCCATCGGCAGCATGAGCTGCTCCCTGCTCATGGCGGACTAAAATGTGCTGGATCGCCCCGCGGGATTCAGCACGGTATAGCTCATCGTAAATCGGTAAAATTGCCCCACCGGGGTAGCCAAAGATATGCTTGACGCCATGACGACACAAGGTATCTATTAGGATGTAGGCTCCAGTTGCTTGCACAGGCCGACCTCGTAAGGCAGTGATGGTGTTTGTGAACTACCGCTATCGAATCAACGATTACAATAGCGGTTTCCTACCCAAAGAAGTGCTTTCCACTCCGAAGAGTGATGAGTCTTACCTTCTGGCGATAGGCGTTGCCCCGTGTCCCACAGGTCAAACAGCATGGAGGACAAGAAAATGCTTGTACGTATATAGCTTGGTTTTCGCTCAGTCGCCTTCCATGCAAGACTGTTTGGATTGTACTACAAGCTGCTGCCGCAATTCATCTCACGCTTCAATCAAAGATTTGAAGTGCAGGATTCTTGCGAGCCTTACTAAATTGTAATTTTCATAGCCATCTCTGTCGAGATTTATGTTAGTAAGACTCAACTTTTTTAAGAAATATTACTAATACTACTCAGATACCACAGAGTCAGCCTCTGAACTCGCCTCGGGGCTGGCGGGCGCTTCGCTGGTGCTTGGTGCAGGTGGCGGCGGTTCTGGTGTCGGTGATGACTGTGGCGTGGAAACAGGTGGTGTAGGCGATGACTGGGGGATGGGGGTGGCTTCGCGGGCAGGGGGGGGGGCTTGGGGCGTGGGTGTGGGGCGGGTTGCAGTACAGACCTCTGGTCGGTACTGAAAGTCAAAGGTGATGGCTAAGGCTTGGTATTGCCCTGTGGCCGAGAAGGTTTGCTGTTTCACCGCGGCGATTGCCGCCTGATCCAGCAGTGTTGAGCCACTAGTGCGGATAATCTGCGGGTTTTGGGTGAGCAGTCCGGTCTCTGGGGCAGCATTGGCCGGCAGCAGTTGACCGTCGGGGGTAATCACAGCGGCGACGGTGGCTTGCCCTTGCAGGCGATCGCCACAGGCGTCGGGGGGGTACAGATCGGTCACTCGCTGGCTGAGGTTAATCCCAATATTGGTGGTATTGAGGGTGAGGCGGGTCTGATTAAACCAGCGGGAGAGGGCAGCGGCGGCTTCCCCGTCTGTGGTGGCCAGTGGTTCTTGGGGTGGCGGAGCCGGCGAAGGTGGTGCAAGCTCTGGGGCAGTGGCCACGTCTTGTTCAGGCGTGCCGGTATCCGGTCGCGGGCGGGCAGGTGGTGGTAGCTGCCAAGGGGACGGCAGGGGCTGAAACGTCAACGGGGGGGGCGGCGGCAGGTCTGCCAAGGGAGGTAAGGGCGGCAGCGGCGGGAGGGGACTAAACGTGAGGGGCGGCGGTTCAATGCCTGTAAAGGGTAGGGGGGGCGGCACACTCTCGATGGCAGGTAATTCCGTGGGGAGCAGCGGTTCAATGGAGGGTAGATCGGCTTCTAGCTCTGCGGGAATGCTCATTAACTCGACCGTTTCGTTGATGTCGATCGGCGCTGGTGTGGTGTCAGGCACCCGCACTAAGGCGAGGATAATGCCGTGGAGTACCACTGAGCCAGCGATCGCCAAGCGCGTTGGCTGCCAAATGGGCCAGCCAGCGAGTTGTTGCCAAAGGGGTTGCAGGGGCAAACGTAGCACACGCATAGCTCCACACACTCTCATGCCTTAATTATTAGTCTAGGAGATGCCTAGAATAGATAAAGAGAAGAAATAATGCATAGAGATGCCCCATGGCTGTTCGTTGGCAGACCTCGGCTAACGTTCTGATATTGACCCTATGGCTGCTGCTACTGGGGTGGCAGCTGCTTGCCCCAGCACCGGCGATCGCCCTCACCGACGAGCAAAAACTCGTTAACGAAGCATGGCGCATTGTTAACCAAGCTTACGTTGATACCTCTTTTAATGGTCAAAACTGGTGGCTGGTGCGCCAACAGATCCTCAGTCGCCCACTTCCTAACCGTGAGGCAACCTACCAAGCCATTCAAACCATGCTTGCCAGCCTCGAGGATCCCTTCACCCGCCTGTTGCGCCCGGCGCAATTTCGCAGCTTGCAAACCACCACGGCGGGAGAGCTAACGGGAGTTGGCCTCCAAATTAGTAGTGATCCTACTACAGGTATTTTAGAAGTCATTGCCCCCATTGATGGCTCGCCAGCGGCCAAAGCAGGCATTCTCCCCCGCGATCGCATCCTTGCCATTGATGGTATTCCCACTTCCCAACTCACCCTAGATGAGGCGGCGGAAAAAATGCGCGGTGCCAGTGGCTCTCGGGTGCAGTTACAGGTGCAACATGGTAGCCAGCCGCCCCAACTCATCACCCTTGAGCGAGGGCACATCGAAATTAACCCGGTTGTGGCAGAATTGCGCCACGTCGAGGGTCGTGCCGTTGGCTACATTCGCCTAGGGCAGTTTAGTGCCATGGCACCCGCCGAGATGCGTAAAGCAATACAAACCCTAGCAGAGCAGGGAGCACAGGCGTATGTTCTCGATTTGCGCAACAATCCGGGCGGGCTGTTACAGGCAGGCGTGGAGATTGCCCAACTGTGGATGGAGCCTGGGGTGGTTGTCTATACGGTGGATCGCCAAGGGATAACAGAGAGCCTCAATGCCACGGGGACTCCCCTCAGCCATGATCCGCTGGTGGTGTTGGTGAACGGTGGCACCGCCAGTGCCAGTGAAATTTTAGCGGGTGCCCTGCAAGATAGTGGTCGCGCCCAACTGGTGGGCGATCGCACCTTTGGCAAAGGTTCGATTCAGTCGCTGTTTAGCCTTGCCGATGGCGCTGGTTTAGCGGTCACTATTGCCCACTACGAAACCCCTAACCACCGCAACATCAATAAGGTGGGGATTGAGCCGAACCAGCGGGTTCTTGAGGCACCTGAAAGTTTGCTGGCCATGGGCACCACAGCGGATCCCCAGTACCTTGCGGCTCTAGAGCTATTGCACAAACCGGTTCAAGTGGCCACTAGCGCAGGGTAACAAACTCTTCAGCCGTTGAGGGGTGAATGCCGATCGTGGCATCAAAGTCTTTTTTGGTGGCACCCATTTTCAGGGCGATCGCGATCCCCTGAATAATTTCGGCGGCGTTATCCCCCACCATGTGCGCCCCCAGAACCCACTCCGTTTGCTTTTCCACCACCAGCTTGACGACAACTTTGGCCTCCTTGCCGGTGAGACTATGGTACATTGGGCGAAAGGCAGCGCGATACACCAAGACATTTTCTGCCCCTACTTTGGCCTTGGCCTGCGCCTCCGAAAGCCCCACTGAGGCGGCCTCAGGCTGAGAAAAGACCGCTGAGGGAATATTGTCGTAGCTGAGGGTGCGGGGAAGATTGCCAAACTGGGTATCGGCAAAGGCTCGACCTTCGGCAATGGCAACGGGGGTAAGGTTCACCCGATTTGTACAGTCGCCTACAGCAAAAATATGGTCTTGATTGGTGCGATAGGCCTCATCCACAGCAATAGCGGCAATCCCCTGACTATTAATGTTCAGGTGCACCCCCGCTTGATCTAACCCAAGTCCCTGTAGGTTAGGGGCGCGACCCACCGCACACAGCACCGCATCTACTTTGGCTTCGTAGGGTTGTCCCTGCTGCTCGTAGCAAACGCGAATCTTCCCCTTTTTGGTGAGCTTCAGGCTGCTAATGTGGCACTGGGGGCGCACATCAATGCCATGGCGAATCATCCCCTCATATACCCCATCCTGAATGTCTTGATCAAAGCCGCGCAGGGGGCGATCGCCCCGCAGAAAATGAATGACTTCGCTGCCCAGCCCGCGCATGATGCCCGCAAACTCAACACTGATATAGCCCCCTCCCAATACCGCTAACCGCTTCGGTTGCTTCGGCAGCAGAAACATCTCCCGGGACGTAATACTGTGCTCGATGCCGGGCAGGTTCGGTTTAATCGCCTCGCCGCCTACAGCAATGAGAATTTTGGCAGCGGTGACTCGTCGTTGTACTTGGCCGTCGCGATCGACCAATTCAAGGGTATGGGGATCGACAAACCGGGCAAAAAAGGGGAGGAGTTCTACCCCAGCCTTAGCTAAATAGCTAATGTGCAACTGGCTCAGGCGGTTCACCTCGTTGTCCACCGCGCGAATTAAGCGATCCCAATCCAGCTTTGGCGTGACAGCGCGCCAGCCATAGCCCGCTGCATCTGTAAACAGCTGACTGAACTTAGACGCATAGACCAAGAGTTTTTTGGGCACACACCCGCGAATCACACAGGTGCCACCCACTTTATCTCCTTCGGCGATCGCCACCCGTGCCCCATAGGAGGCCGCCCGCTTAGACGCTGCCAAGCCGCCGGAACCCGCGCCAATGACAAATAAGTCGTAGTCGTAGCTCATCCTCTCTCCCCAGATCCTAGCCCCAGTCTAGCGAATCTACCGCCAGCCCCAAGGGCCTATAAAAACGTTTGGCGATGAACGCTTTGCAGCGCGGCATACTCCGCCTGTTTCCCTAGCCGCCGCAGCGATCGCAACCGCTGTTCAATCAACAGGCGCGCATCGGTGCGACTAATAGACTCAAATTCCATCCCCTCCGGACGCAGGGTGACAATAAAGAACAGCCGCTGGGCGTAGAGGGTGGTAAACAGTTCCCGATTCTCCTCCACAGGACAAACGCCATACAACAGCCCAAACGTAGGGTGGTTTAAGTACTGCTCAGCAGTCATGGACGGTTTCATCAACGAATTAATACCTACCTCACAAACGTGATCGAGCATTCACGGCCACAGTAGCCCCATTAAGGATTGGCCAATGTGAGGATCAACAGCACGGATAAGACCCAGAAGAACGCAATGCACCGCTAAAATGAGGAGAACGTTAGACAAAAAACTGTACAGATTATACCGAACCACACTCCCTTGGTATTCATGACTCGTTCTCTGCCTCCATTTTGGCCTGCTGTTATACATCACTGCGGCATGATTTTTTTTGGCACCCTCGTCTTTTTCCTAACCCTAGGGATTGTTGGCATGAGTGCCACTCTCTTCCTTGCGATTCTGGGAGTCTTAATGGCACCAGCGGATCAGGACAGCCCCTACCAGCACGTCAGTGGCAAAGAAACCAGCCGCAACCGTATCCTCACCATTGATATTGTTGGCCCAATTTTAGGGAGTCCTCAAACCGAAGAAGACACTCTATTTTCCTCCATTGTTGGTGTAACCTACGGCTACCAAGTGCAGCAGCAGCTTGAGGCCGCCGCCGAAGACGAGAGTGTAAAGGCCATTCTACTGAATATTGCCACCCCAGGAGGCACGATCTTTGGCTCTCAGGCGATCGCCGACGGCATCAACGCCTATCGTAAAGCCACCCAAAGACCCGTCTATGCTTTTGTTGAAGGTATTTCGGCCTCCGGGGGCGTTTGGGCAATGGTGGCCGCTGATAAAATCTATGCTGACCATGGCAGCCTCATCGGCAGTATCGGCATTATTGGCCCAAGTGTGCTCTTTTACGATCGCCCCACGAGCTTAGATAGCGGCCTATTTCAGGGGGGAGTGACCGCCAACGCAATTGAAGAGCGCACCCTCAGTGCCGGGCGAGGCAAAGACTTTGGCAATCCTTTCCGGCGCCTCACGCCAGCAGAAATTCAGGTCTTCCAAGCGGGGCTAGAGCAGGAGTACAGCACCTTTGTGAGCCATGTCGCCAAGGCGCGCGGCATCGATCCCAGCGTCATCCGCAACCAAATGGGCGCCATGGTGTTTAGCAATGCTCAGGCGCAGCAATATCGCCTGATTGATGGCACCCTCAGTCGCCCTCAGGTGATCACCGCCCTTGCCCGTGCCGCCCAGATTGACGACAACTATGCGGTTGTGCGGCTACGGCGCGATCGCACCCCCCTGATCAACCAACTGTTTGGGGTACACCTCCCGCGCCCCTCCCAGCAGGAGCAACACCTTTGGCAACAACAGCAACTGTGCGCCCTCAGCCAGCAGCGTGCCCTTGCCTACTACGGTCAACTAGCATCCCTGTGTCGGCCATAAGCCATGCGGTTTGACATTATCACCCTGTTTCCAGAATTCTTTAGCACGCCCCTCAAGACCGGTCTGATGGCCAAAGCCTTGGGGCGGGGGATTGCTTCAGTGGTGCTGACCAATCCCCGCGACTTTACGGAGGATCGACACCATACCGTTGACGATGAACCCTACGGCGGTGGTGTCGGTATGGTGATGAAGCCCGCGCCCCTATTTGCTGCGGTGGAGTCCCTCCCCGTCTTACCGCGACGGGAGATTATTTACGTTACCCCCCAAGGTCAGCCCCTCCGCCAACAGCATCTGTGGGAATGGGCCAAACACCGCGATCAACTGGTCATTCTCTGTGGCCATTACGAAGGGGTGGATGAGCGGGTTGTCGAGCATTTGGTGACCCAAGAAATTTCCATTGGTGATTTTGTCCTCACCTGTGGCGAAATTCCGGCACTAACCATCCTCAACGGTGTGCTGCGCCTCTTGCCGGGCACGGTGGGCAAAGCTGCGTCCCTGCAACAGGAGAGTTTTGAGGACGGCTTGCTCGACTACCCCCACTACACCCGACCGGCAGAGTTTCGGGGGTGGCCGGTGCCGTCGGTGCTGCTTTCGGGGCACCACGAGAACATTGCCAAATGGCGCAAAGCCCAGCAAATTGAGCGAACCCGGCAGCGTCGCCCAGATCTATACCAGCGGTGGTTAGCGCAGCAGCCCTAGCGCCAGCGCAACACTTGGGTTTTCATAGGATTGACAAACTCCCGCCCCTCTTGGATGGCCTTGGCATACTCTCGCTTAATTTGGTAGTACCACTTTGCTTGGTTATCGGCCTCTTTGATCAGGGTTAGGGGCGGGTTGTAGGCTAGCCCCTCGCTTTGTTTGGCCACAATGCGCAGGTCTTGGTTAATAAATTCGCGCGCAAAGGGAGCCAGCAGGGGCTTAAGGGGAGCCAACCACGGAAAGGTCCAGTAAAATATGCTGGTCAGTTCAGTCTGATGCTCGTTAATGGGGGTGAGGGTAATTAAAAAACAAAAGGTGTGGCGATCGGTGTAGTTGGTTTCAATACGAATTCCCGGTAAGCGATAGATAATTTCCACCTCCGGGTGGCCGCCTAGGATATGGTGTGCCCAAGATTTACGCAGCAGGGGATGCCGACGCATGGTAAACCCGTAGGGAGACGGATCAAAGGTTTTAGCTTTTTCAAAGAGTTTCCCACGGGTACGCCACCACCACGCGCCATGGACAAAGGGTGCGTGAGCCGGATCCATAAAGTTAATAAAGACTTGGTCTAAATGCCCCGGAAAAATGAATTTTTGTACGGCTTGGGGTTGGGTTGTGGCACTGAAGCCCGGCACAAGGGGCACCTCCAACGCTGGTTCAGGGGTTTGCCGCTCCTTGGCTGGCATATAAATCCAGAGATTCCCTTGCGCTTCCCGTACTGGATAACTCAGGACACCAAACTGCTTGGGGTCAACGTCACTGTCACTGGTGAGGGAGGGAATCAGGGTGCAGTGGCCATGGCGATTAAACCGCCAGCCGTGGTACGGGCAGATGACCTCGTCGCCTTCAAAGTGACCGTAGTGCAGCGGAATCCCCCGATGGGGGCACAGGTTGCGCAGGGCAAAGGGGGTGCCATCACTGGTACGACCAAAGAGGATGGGCTCACCGAGAATGACCTTTGCCTTCAACTGCTTTGGCTTTAGATCTGCCGATGGCAGGCCAAAATACCAAATATCCCGCAGGAAATTACCAAAGTCATGGAGTGAAACCGTTGTACTGGGAGTGTTCATAGTTAAGCACGCTGGTCATCCTCAGCCATCGGGGCATGGGTCTGGATGGGGTCAGCCCCCCCTGCTAGATCCTCGTCAGTGGCTTGGGAGCCGCCACTCATCACCGTTAAGTCCACTTGCTGCCGATAGGAATCGACATTTTTGATGAGTACGTCAACCCGATCGCCTAAGCGGTAACGCAGGCGGTTGCGCCGTCCTGTTAGGGTCTGGGCGTGGGCGCGATATTCGTACCAGTCATCCTTGAGGGAGCTAACGTGCACTAGGCCTTCGACGTTGAACTCAATTAGCTCGACAAAAAACCCATAGGATTGAACACCGGTGATAATGCCGGGGCGCACCTCTCCCATACAGGCTTGCACTTGGCGCACCCGTTGCAGCCCTACGAGGTCTTTCCAAGCACTCTGGGTTTGTCGCTCCCGCTCCTGTAAATGAGCGACAATTTCTTTTAAGAGGGCTTCCAGTTCCCGCTGTACATCTGTGGTTAAGACATTCCAAGTGACCTGCTCTAGGCAGCTCGAGTGGCCGAGGTTCACCCGCTCCTTGGCACGGGGGCTGCGGCGATCGCGCCCTTGGGTGAGCAGTGTATGTAAAATCCGCTGGTTGACAATGTCGCTGTAGCGCTGTAGCGGTGAGCAAAAGTGAGCATAGCCAGAGCCAAGCGCCAAACTAAAGTGGGGAGAGAGGGCGACTGAGGTAGTGGCGGGCTTAAGGGTATCGAGCAATAGCTCTTGGAGCACAGTTGCCAGATCGGAGGCGGCTAACTGCTCAAGGAAGCGCTGAAAATCCTGAGGTGCCACACTGGAGCTGTCCCCAAGACTGAGGGGTAAATTGAGGTTTTGGCACAGCTTCAGAAAGTCCTGCACGGCGTACAGTTCCGGTACTTGCTGGGTGCGGTACAGGGCAGGAACATTCAGGGTTGCCAAGTGTTTGCCGAGGAGTTCATTGGCCAGCACCACTAAACTTGTCCAAGGCGCCAGCATCGGTAGGGGAATGGCAGTGGCTAAGCCTTCATCGGCGTAGGCGAGGTTTAAGCTCACGGCAGGGGTGATCTCGATACTGCCCCGCTGCTGTCGCCGCTGGCTCACGGCAGTGGCCAACCGCAGGAGCGATCGCAACCAATCCCCGGAGCTATCCCCCCGCTCTAGGGTAGCAACCACCTGCTCACTGTCAACACAGGCATCTACGCTAATGCGGCTGCGGTGAATGGTGTAGGATTGCACCTCCCCTGCACTGGTCAGGTGGATCAGCAGAGAAATCGCGGCGCGATCGCCCCCAGGTAGAAGCCGCAGCAGGGTTAACTCGGGGGGCAACAAAGGCACGCTAAGTTCTGGTGTGGCTAGGGTTATCCCCTGTCGCCGTGCCGCCCGATCTAATGGGTCATCCACCGGCAGCAAGCCACCGACATCGGCAATATGAACGCCAAGCTGCCATAGATCCTGATCCAGGGCATCGAGGGAAAACGCCACCTGGGGTTCTTGGCCGGGAGCCACGAGGGTGATGGTGACTAACTCCCGTAAATCCTGACGCTGCTCAAACTCCATGGCTTGAAGATGCTGGTTCAAGGCGGTGGCCGCCGATCCCAGTGCCGGACTAAACTGCCGCACAAGGTTGTGCTTACAACAGATTAGATCCAGCACCGGTGCTGACTGGGCATCAGTCCCCAGAATTTGACCAATTTCACCTACGGGTAAATACCCCCCCAAGGGATAGCGGCGGATGTTGACGTGTACTAGCTGATCCACCACCTGCGAGAGATCGGACACCAGTTCATTGGGTTCAAGGGCAATTTCAAACAGGAGGCGATCGTCAAGGGGGGTAGCGCGGAAACCATGCTCGGTTTGCTTGACCCGGGCAATCACTGACGGGTTGCCGCGCTCTAGAATGAGTTTGACCTCTCCTTCGGGAGATTTTTTGCGGCGCCCTTCCCGCGTGACCCGCACCAGCACGCGATCGCCATTCCACGCCGTACTGAGTTGATTTTCACGAACGAAAATATCCTCTGCCCCTTCGGTATCCTGAATGGCAAAGCAAAAGCCCTTACTGGAGCAGCGCAGTCGCCCTTCAATGAGACCTTCCTCGTAGTTGCGGCGATACTTTCCCCGCTCCTTCGTGAGCAGACCAATGCGCTCAAGGGCATCGAGGGCAATTTCTAATTCCCGTTGGCTCTGTTCATCCTCACACCCCAGTTTTTTTTCAAGGGCTTTCGGGGCAACAAACTTATCTTCAGTAAAATTAGCGAGCAGACTGGCGATTGTAAAATGCATCGGTAACTCAATAGCGGGTAGCAACAACAAACATCAACTGTAGCGATGGGGGCGGCAAAAGCACTCAAAAAGCCATGATACCCAAGATGTAGCTTACCATAGCCAGACTCCCCTGCCACGACGTTGTGGGCTGTACCCCCAATGTGTCCTATAATTATGGCGCGTTGATTCTGGGCACAAAACATCCTAGATTTGAGGAATGGCGATCGCCCGCATCATCATTCATTCGTCCATCCATTTGAAATTCACAGGCATCTATGACTGACTCTGAAATTCTCGAAAAAGTAAAAACCATTGTTGCCGATCAACTCAGTGTTGATGCTGAAAAAGTCGTGCCCGAAGCAAGCTTTGCAGATGACTTGAACGCCGACTCCCTCGACTCCGTGGAGCTGATCATGGCTCTAGAAGAAGCCTTTAATATCGAAATTCCTGACGAAGAAGCAGAAAAGTTGAAAACTGTTCAAGATGTCCTAGACTTTATCACCAATAAGGCAGCTGCGTAAGACCAATGACGAAGGCTCACCAAAAACGGGTGGTTGTCACCGGCATGGGTGCCATTACCCCCCTTGGCAACACCTTGGCAGAGTATTGGGACGGGCTAATGGCCGGTCGTAGCGGCATTGACACGATTAGCCTCTTTGATGCCAGTCGTCATGATTGCCGCATTGCGGGTGAGGTTCGTGGCTTTGACCCCACCCTCTATATGGATCGCAAGGATGCCAAGCGCATGGATCGGTTTGCCCAGTTTGGGGTCGCCGCCAGTAAACAAGCCCTTGCCGATGCCCAACTCACCATTGATGAGAGCAATGCCACAGACGTTGGCATCATTATTGGCACGGGGGTGGGGGGTCTGCGGGTTATGGAAGATCAGCAGGAAATCTATCTCAGTAAGGGGCCGGATCGCTGTAGCCCCTTCATGATTCCGATGATGATTGCTAACATGGCTGCAGGCCTAACGGCAATTCATACCGGTGCCAAAGGCCCCAACTCCTGCTCAGTCACCGCCTGCGCCGCAGGCTCCAATGCCATTGGCGATGCCTTTCGGCTCGTTCAACACGGCTATGCCAAGGCGATGATCTGCGGTGGCACGGAAGCAGCAATCACTCCCCTGTCTGTTGCTGGGTTTGCGGCAGCCCGTGCCCTCTCCACCCGCAATGATGACCCCCACCATGCCAGTCGTCCCTTTGATAAGAACCGAGATGGCTTTGTCCTTGGTGAAGGGGCGGGCATTTTAATTTTGGAAGAGCTAGAATTTGCCCTTGCCCGGGGTGCCCGCATCTATGCCGAAATGGTCGGCTATGGCCTAACCTGTGATGCTTACCACATGACGGCTCCTTCCCCCGGGGGCGAAGGGGCAGCCCGTGCCATTGAAGGCTGTCTCAAGGATGGCAGTATTGCCCCTGATCAGGTGAGCTACATCAATGCCCACGGCACCAGTACCCCTGCCAATGACAGTACCGAGACGGCGGCGATTAAGCGTGCCCTTGGCGAAGAGAATGCCCGCCGCGTTCCCATTAGCTCCACCAAGTCGATGACGGGGCATTTACTGGGAGGGTCTGGTGGCATCGAGGCGATCGCCACGGTGATGGCGGTTGCCCATGACCGCATCCCCCCTACAATTAACTTGGAGCAGCCGGATCCAGCCTGTGATCTGGACTACGTTCCCCATCACAGTCGTGCCTGTCCGGTGGTGGTTGCCCTTTCCAATTCCTTTGGCTTTGGCGGTCACAATGTGACCCTAGCGTTTCGCAAATTTGTCCCCAACCTTTAACTGTTCGCTGCACACCCAATTCTATAGAGAGAGAAAGTAATGCCTGCTGTAACTCAATCCCTTGATGACCTCTGCATTAATGCGATTCGATTCTTGGCGATCGATGCTGTACAAAAAGCCAACTCTGGCCATCCGGGCTTACCTATGGGAGCGGCTCCCATGGCCTACGTCCTCTGGAACCAATTTATGCGGTACAACCCCAAAAACCCGCAATGGTTCAACCGTGATCGCTTTGTCCTCTCGGCAGGCCACGGCTGCATGTTGCAGTACGCCATGCTTTACCTGACGGGGTACGATAGCGTCACCATTGAGGATATTAAACAGTTCCGGCAGTGGGGATCCCGCACCCCCGGTCACCCTGAAAATTTTGAGACCCCAGGGGTTGAAGTCACCACCGGCCCCTTGGGGCAGGGGATTTGTAACGCTGTGGGTCTCGCGGTGGCCGAGGCACACTTAGCCGCGCGGTTTAATAAGCCCGATGTTCAACTGGTCGATCACTATACCTACGTCATCCTTGGCGATGGCTGTAACATGGAGGGGGTTTCTGGCGAAGCCTGCTCCTTGGCGGGGCACTGGGGCTTAGGAAAGCTCATTGCCCTGTACGATGACAACCACATTTCCATCGATGGCTCCACAGACATTGCCTTTACCGAAGATGTCTGTAAACGCTTTGAAGCCTACGGCTGGCACGTTCAGCACGTCACCAATGGCAATACCGATCTCGCGGCGATCGCCCAAGCCATTGCAGCCGCCAAAGCGGTTACCGACAAACCCTCCCTCATCAAAGTGACGACCACCATTGGCTACGGGTCTCCTAACAAAGCCAATACCGCTGGGGTGCACGGCGCTGCCCTTGGGGTGGATGAAGTCAAGTTAACCCGCGAGAACTTAGGCTGGGATTACGATCCCTTTGTAGTGCCGGACGATGTTTTAGCGCAGTTCCGCAAAGCCATTGAGCGCGGCGCACGTGCAGAAGCCGAGTGGAACCAAACCCTAGCCACCTACCGCCAAAAGTATCCTGCGGAAGCAGCGGAGTTTGAACGGCTCCTGCGGGGGGACTTACCCGCCAACTGGGATGCAAACCTCCCCCACTACACCCCAGAGGATAAAGCCGTTGCCACCCGTAAGCATTCAGAGATCTGCTTAAACGCGATCGCCCCCAACCTGCCGGAATTGATTGGTGGCTCAGCGGACTTGACCCACTCCAACCTCACCGAACTCAAATGCTCCGGTGACTTTCAAAAAGGGCAGTATCAAAACCGTAACATCCGTTTTGGGGTGCGCGAGCATGGCATGGCCGCCATCTGTAACGGCATTGCCCTCCATAACTCAGGGTTGATTCCCTACTGCGCCACCTTTTTAGTGTTTGCCGACTACCTGCGGCCAGCGCTGCGGCTCTCGGCACTGTCTCAAGCAGGGGTGATCTACGTCATGACCCACGACTCCATCGCCCTTGGCGAAGACGGCCCAACCCACCAGCCTGTCGAAACCCTCGCCTCGCTGCGGGCTATCCCTAACCTGCTTGTGATTCGCCCTGCTGACGGCAATGAGACCTCCGGCGCCTACCAAGTGGCGGTACAACGGCGCAAGCAGCCGACTCTTTTAGCCTTAACTCGGCAGAACCTTCCCAATTTGGCTGGTAGTTCCGCAGCCAATGTTGCCAAAGGTGCCTACACCATCGTGGACTGTGATGGCACCCCAGATCTGATCTTGATTGGCACTGGCTCTGAAGTTTCCCTCTGTGTCAAAGCGGCTGAAGCCCTCACGGCTAGCGGCAAAAAGGTGCGGGTGGTTTCGATGCCGTCGTGGGAACTCTTTGCCGAGCAATCCAGCGAGTACCAAGCAAGTGTCTTACCTGCAGGGGTGAAGCGCTTAGCCGTTGAGGCCGGGGCTAGCTTTGGTTGGTGTCGCTATGCTGATGCCACCCTAAGTATTGATCGGTTTGGCGCGTCAGCCCCCGGTGGGGTACTCATGGAAAAATTTGGCTTTACGGTCGATAACGTGGTTGCCAAAGCTGAGGCATTGCTAGCTTAAGGGGGATAGTTGTCACGATCCCACCTTTAACCAGAAAATAAACGTACAAGCAGGGTAAGGGGGCATGAACTCTCTGCCCTGCTTACGTTTTCCGGGAGTCACTATGCCGCGTCGTCGTAAACAATTTCCCTGCGGCCATCAAGGCTATGGTCAAGTCTGTCATCGCTGTGCCCAGTTACAGGATGTCAAAGCTCGAGAAGCAACGGAACGGGAACTAGCTCGGCTCGAGCGGCAGCAGTGGCAGGCAACTTTTGCTGACGATCTGATTGATTTGCAGGGGTTACCCAAAACGATTGTCCTCAAAGCCCGCCAAGTCATTGCTGAACTGGTCGCTGGCACAGACTATCGCCAGTTTAAGGGGAAGCGCCTCAACCACGACCGCAGTGTCATCAGCATTCCCCTCACCTATGACTATCGCCTGATCTGCCATGATGTGGGCGATCGCATCGAGCCCCGCAGTGTGTTGTCCCATGAAGAGTACAACGTTAAAAAACCAAGAGGATAGGAGCAACCTGTGAAGGTGATTGTTGTCGGCAGTGGCGGCAGAGAGCACGCTATTGCTTGGAAGTTGTTAGAGTCTGCCAGCGTGAGCCATATCTTTTGCCTGCCGGGCAATGGCGGCACGGCGTGCTGCGATCGCTGCCAAAATGTTGCCATTGAGGCCACCGATCTAGAAGGGATTCGTCAGTTTGCCCAAGCGCAGCAGGTAGATTTAGTCGTGATAGGACCGGAGGCTCCCCTAGCAGCAGGGTTGGCAGATGCCCTCCATGCGTTGAACATTCCAGTGTTTGGCCCCAGTCGTGCGGGGGCCCAAATCGAAGCCAGTAAGGCGTGGGCAAAAGCGCTGATGCAGGAGGCTCATATTCCTACCGCGACAGCAGCGGTGTTTACAACCTATGGGGATGCTGTGGCCTACGTGCAGTCTCAAGGGGCACCCATCGTGATCAAGGCCGATGGCTTAGCAGCGGGCAAGGGGGTGACGGTTGCCACCACAGAAGCGGAGGCGATCGCTGCTCTGGAGCGCGCCTTTGGGGGGGAATTTGGGGCAGCAGGCAACCAAGTAGTGATTGAGTCTGTCCTAGAGGGTCAAGAGGTGTCGGTGCTGGCGCTCACCGATGGGCGAACCATTGTGCCACTGTTGCCGGCTCAAGACCACAAACGCATTGGTGAAGGGGATACCGGTGCCAATACAGGGGGGATGGGGGTCTATGCCCCAGTACCGTGGGTCACGCCAGAGTTGATGCAGCGCATTCAAGACCAAATTCTAGAACCTGCCCTAGCGGCTCTGCAAGGGCGGGGAATCCACTACTGCGGCGTACTCTATGCCGGACTGATGATCACCCCCGACCTGCAACCCTACGTGGTTGAGTTTAACTGTCGCTTTGGGGATCCAGAAACCCAAGCGGTGCTGCCGTTGCTAGAGACCCCGCTATTAGAGATTCTTCTCGCCTGTGTTGAAGGTCGCCTAGACTCTCTGGGGGCGTTGCGTTGGCGCAGGGAGGTAGCGCTGTCCGTGGTGATGGCTGCCGGTGGCTATCCGGGGACCTATCGTAAAGGGGATGTCATTGAGGGGATTCCCACAGCTCTGGCTCAGGGGGTACAGGTCTTTCATGCGGGAACGCGCTGGCAGGAGGGGCAATGGCTGACCCATGGGGGACGGGTTCTTAATGTGACTGCCTTGGCCGAAGATTTTGCCACTGCCAAAGCCAAAGCTTATGCTGGGGTTGCCGCCATTCACTTTGCCGATGCCTACTATCGCCGCGACATTGGCTACCGTATTCTAGAAGCATAGTCTTTTCAACAGTGGATCAGCCTATGACTGCCCCTTCCGCCACTCCTGTGCGTTGCCTCACGGGTGCTTGTATTGCAGGCACGCTTGGGCTGTTACTCTACCGCTTAACGGGGGCGATCGCCTATAGCTTTGCCAGCCATGCCGTTAGCACCCACAATCAACTGATCTACAGCTTAACGGTTGCGGTTCGTACTCTTGTTGTGGGTCTGTGCACCCTTGGCACCGGCGTCTTTAGCATCATTGGCGTGGGTTTGGTGGCTCTGAGTGTACAGATTCTATGGCAACGTTGGGTTCAGCCCTCCCACGACTAACCCATTGCATATGTGCCTGCTTTCCGCTATGCTAGAAAAGCTGTGAAGCACCATGGGTCGCTAGCTCAGTGGTAGAGCACTCGGCTTTTAACCGATTGGTCCTGGGTTCGAGCCCCAGGCGACCCATAAAACCAACCATCGTGTATTCTCCTAGTGTGAGATCGGTAAAGTAAGCGGTCGTTCACCAGAATCCAACACCAATTGCTGCAACCCCGCCGCAAGGCTAGGCGCTAGCTGTACCAGTGGACTTAAGCGTGATACCGTAGTAATCAATCATTTGCGCGATCGCTGGCGCTGGCTTTTGGGGGTCTCCTGCGCCTGCTCGTGGCGATCGTAGGCATCAATAATTCGTTCAACAAGAGGATGCCGAATCACATCCCCCTTGGTGAGATAGCAAAAGGCAATCCCTTCCACGTCCTTGAGGATACTGGCAGCAACACTTAACCCTGAAGTTTGGTGCTCTGGTAAGTCAGTTTGGGTCAAGTCCCCCGTCACAACCAGACAGGAATTAAACCCGATGCGGGTCAGTACCATTTTCATTTGGGCGGGGGTAGTGTTTTGCGCCTCATCTAAGATCACAAAGGCGTTATTGAGGGTTCGCCCCCGCATATAGGCCAATGGTGCCACCTCAATGACCCCTCGCTCCATCAGATGACTAATTTTGTCGGGTTCTACCAGTTCGTAGAGGGCATCGTACAACGGCCGCAGGTAGGGGTCAATTTTTTGTTGCAAATCCCCCGGCAAAAACCCCAGCCGCTCACCCGCTTCCACCGCTGGACGGGTCAAAATAAGGCGTTCGTAGGTACCGGCCAGTAGGGCTTGAACGGCAAGCACGGTGGCCAAAAAGGTTTTGCCGGTTCCCGCAGGTCCAATCCCAAAGGTGAGGGTGTGGTGGCGAATTGCCTGAATGTATTGACGCTGGCGAAAGGTTTTGGCACGGATAACGTCACCACGCCGGGTTCGCGCTAATATGTCTTGTTGGAGTTCTCGCAGGGCTTCCCGCTGATGGGTATCGTAGGCATGACGTACGGTGAGAATATCGACACCCGAAACGGTTTTGCCTTCACGCCAAAGAGTGCCTAGGTCGTGGATGAGTTGCTGACACAGTTGCACCTGAGCAGTGGTACCAGTGATGTAAAGATCACGGCCTCGCAAAACAAGCGTCGCCCCTGTTTGCGCAGCAAAGATGCGTAGGTTGGCTTCTTGCTCCCCGACAAGGGCGATCGCACTTTCGGTGCTGTGGAGATCAATTGTTAAGCTGTCGCTCATGGCAACACTGGCAATAGGGCTTAGCGATTGCGCTTACGAGCAGCCTCCTGTTTGCGTTTGCGGCGCAGGCTGGGTTTTTCGTAACGTTCACGCCGCTTTACTTCCGATAAAATACCCGCCTTTTGAATTTTTTTCTTAAACCGCCGTAGAGCCGACTCGATGGATTCGTTTTCACCTAAACGCACTTCAGACACGCGCTAACTTTGCCTCCTTGATGATGGATAAGAACGACGATGGGGTCGCCCACGGCGATCGCCCTCATGATTATTTATTTTAGGCTCACTTTTGTGATCGCCATAAACATCTAAGTAAATCTGCTGACCCGTAGCCTGAGCAGCGGCCTTCAGCACGGCGCGAATCGCCTGCAAATTACGCCCTCCACGACCATAAACGCGCCCTTTATCCTCACCCGCAAAGGCCAAGCGAATCCAAATTCGGGACGTCGCTGGTGAAAACTCAGCATGGATGCGCAGGGTGTCTGGGGCTTCCATAAACGGCTCCAGCAAAAAGCGAATCAACTCCACATAATTAGGAGCAGACGCTAACTCGCTCATTACGACTTAGTCTGGGGCAGTAAATTGGCTTTGACAAACAGCCGCCGCACCGTATCCGTGGGTTGCGCGCCTTGCTCTAACCGCCGTTTAATAGCGTCTTCTTTGAGGCGCACTTCTTCCCGAATGGGATCGTAAAAGCCAAGCTCTTCGAGGGCACGGCCATCGCGGCGATCGCGACTATTCATGGCTACAATGCGGTAGGTGGCATTGCGCTTTTTGCCGTAGCGCTTGAGGCGGAGTTTAATCATCGTTGTAGCCCTCGCTCACGCCGTAGGATTGTTGCAACAGTTATTTGCATAGGGGGTGGAATTTACCGACAATTTACAACTATAACGGATTTTGGCGAAGGGGTAAAGCCTTTTGGCGAGTACTCCCTAGCAAGGGTCATCAAACAAATAGCGATTGTGTTGGGGCGCAACGATGGTTAGGGGTGGGGTTTACGAGCAGTTTAGAGGTGCCCTGTTAGGCGGGCTGTGGGGTCTCGAGCAGCAGTCCCCCGTGCTTGTGAAGCAGTATAGGCACCAGTGGTTGGCGGATGCCCCGGCGCAAGATGATTGGTGTGCCGCTCTGCCCCATCTTTTGGCTGCATGGCAACAGCCGTTGATTGTGGTGCCAGCACCGTTGGCCAATATTCAGGCACTGCTTCATGAATACTTGGAGCAGGCGTGGCGACCGGAACCGCTAGTCAAGCCAGTCAATTGCTTGGCGGCAGCCCCAGAGCCAGTGATGCAAGTGCGCTATGCGTTGGCGATCGCCCCCGGTAACCTCATGCTGGCACAGCACTTGCTCAAAGATGTTCCTACCCTACCCCTGCTGGGATGCCTATTTGGCGCCTACTGGGGCGCGTTAGCGTTACCTCCTGCAGCTTGGGCGCATTGGCGACCTGAACTAGCGAACGTCGTCGATCGCAGCATGAGCCGGTGGTGCGGTGGGACATTTGCTGAGTTGGCAGTGGCTCCCGCAGGGAGGTTGCACCCCCGCCCTCCGCTGCAAATTCGCAATAATTAGTCTATAGAGTTGTGCAAAAAGTATGGCTGAACGCTTATCTACCGCCGAAATTGAAGCCCAGCTTGCCTCCCTGCCAGGATGGTCTCTGGTGGGCGATCGCCTCGAGCAAACCTTTAGGTTTCAAGATTTCCTTGGCTCTATTGCCTTTGTCAACCGTCTTGTGGAACCGTCCGAGCAGGCAGGGCACCATCCCGACATTTGCATTTCATGGAACCGCGTCACTGTTAGCCTCACCACCCACGATGCTGGCGGTATCACCCAACGCGACCTTGATTTGGCCAAAGTGATCTCAACCTTGGCAGCAGGCTGAAACTTTGGTGAGGATTTGCAAACATCTTCAGGTTTGCCCACGGATAACAGATTAGGATTGAAGGTAGTACCCACCATTACCTCATGAATACTGCTGAACTCCTCGTCAAATGCCTTGAAAACGAAGGCGTGAAATATATTTTTGGCCTTCCTGGCGAAGAAAACCTTGATGTTCTCGAAGCCTTACGCCACTCCAGCATTCAGTTTGTAACGACCCGCCATGAACAGGGAGCCGCCTTCATGGCAGACGTGTATGGCCGTTTGACAGGTCAGGCGGGGGTGTGTCTTTCGACCCTAGGGCCAGGAGCCACCAACCTCATGACAGGGGTTGCCGATGCCAATTTAGATGGCGCACCCCTTGTGGCCATCACAGGGCAAGTAGGCACCGATCGCATGCACATCGAGTCCCACCAATACCTTGATCTGGTGGCCATGTTTAGCCCAGTCACCAAGTGGAATGCACAGATTGTCCGCCCCAGTATCACACCGGAAATTGTCCGCAAAGCCTTTAAGATCGCGCAAAACGAAAAGCCTGGCGCTGTTCACATTGATCTACCGGAAAATATCGCGGCCATGCCCGTCGAAGGCTATCCCCTCAAACCCAAACCCGCCGAGAAAACCTACGCCTCCTTTCACAGCATCCTCAAGGCCGCGGAACTGATTAGCCAAGCTGACAACCCCTTAATCTTGGTCGGCAATGGTGCCATTCGTGCCCATGCAGCACCGGCCTTGACCCACTTTGCGGAAAAACTCAATATTCCTGTTTCTAATACGTTTATGGGCAAGGGGGTAATTCCCTATCAGCACTCCTTAGCCTTGTGGACAGTGGGGTTGCAGCAGCGGGACTACATTAGCTGTGGGTTTGACCATGCCGATTTAATTATTGCCATTGGCTATGACCTGATTGAATACTCCCCCAAAAGCTGGAATCCTGATGGCCGCCTGCCAATTATCCACATTGCAGCAACCCATGCTGAAATTGACAGTAGCTATATTCCTGTGGTTGAAGTGGTTGGGGATATTTCCGATTCTCTGTACGAAATTCTCAAGCGCGCCGATCGCCAAGACAAAGCCCCCCCCTATGCCCTGCAACTGCGGCAAGAGATCGTTGCCGACTATTGCCAGTTTGCCCAAGACGATAGCTTTCCCGTCAAACCCCAAAAAATCATCTATGATTTGCGGCAAGTCATGGGGCCTGACGACATTGTTATTTCCGATGTGGGTGCTCACAAAATGTGGATTGCCCGCCATTACCACTGCGATCGCCCCAATACCTGCTTAATTTCCAATGGCTTTGCCGCCATGGGCATTGCTGTACCGGGGGCAATGGCGGCTAAGCTTGTGCACCCCAATCGCCACGTCGTAGCGGTCACCGGTGATGGTGGCTTTATGATGAACTTCCAAGAGCTAGAAACCGCACTGCGGATGAAGACCAACTTCACCACCATTATTTTTAATGATGGCGGCTATGGCCTCATTGAGTGGAAGCAACACCGTTACTTTGGCGAGCCGGCCTACGTCCACTTCGGCAACCCTGATTTTGTCAAACTAGCGGACAGCATGGGTCTCAAGGGCTATCGCATTGAAGCCACTGCCGACTTTATTCCCACCCTGAAAACAGCCCTCGAGCAGCCGGTGCCCACCATCATTGATGTTGCCGTGGACTATAGCGAAAACCTGCGCTTTAACCAGCGGTTGGGGGAATTAAATTGTGAGATTTAGATTCACCAGCATTGACATACTCCCCATGCCTAAAGGCAGGGGCTTTACAGCATTTTTCGGTAAATTTCGGCATTGCATCCAGCAGATTGCATAACTAGCTGGCACAGTAGCAGCAATGAGTACAATAGGTAAACTACCGCTCATCATCGCTACGGGATAGATAAGCGGCTTCCTTGTTCAACAGGGACAGCATCTAACAAAACCGAAGTCTTACCAGATGACTTACGTTCCCTCCCAAAGGCAGTAGAGCGAGTTCCTACAATCTCCGCAAGGCTTCATTTCTGATGTTGATCGCAGGGTTCACGTCTCGGTCATGCTCTGTATTGCAAACCTCACACGTCCAGGAGCGGGAACCTGAATCCAGCAAGAGGATTCCAAGTAAAGTGTATAGATAATGTCCCTAGCGTGGTGGTAACACAGAGGATGCGTTGGACTTGGTTGCCCATGATGTTTTGTGGCACTATATTGAGCCTACTTTTCGTAAGTGTGATTCCTAGTATCTCTTTAGGGCAAGCAGCATCCCAATCCGATGTCATTGCTCCGTGGGAACTCATCAACTATGCTCGTGTTGTCTTAGAAATTGAACCCATTCGCCAAAAATACTATCGCCAAGCGCAGGCGTTGGCGGGTGGGCAAATCCCCCGAAATTCCTGCTTTGCCATGAGTCCGCAAAATATCCCCAGTGGCATGGAAACCATTTGTGCCAGTTATATTCGGGATGCGATGCAGGTGCTCAAGAAATACAATATGACCCTTGAACAATTTAATGCCATTACACTACGGGCACAGCAGGACAATGCTTTCAGCCAGCGAATTCAAACAGAAATGATACGCCTAAAACAACCCTGAACCCTCAGTGCCATGTTTTACCTAGGCGGCCGAGTAGGCCATCTACTGTACCTCTAAGGCAGGCATAGGTCTTTAAGAGCTTGTCTGATTCTTCAAAAATTAAAATAACCCCAACCTTTCTGATGGCTTTCAGTACACGGTAGGCAACAGACAAGACTTGAAAGAAAAGGTTACGCGCCAAGCGGGTTTCTAGGTAGGTATGGTTTCTATGGACGTAAAAATATCTTAGGGTTGAATAGGTGTATAAGTAGGTTGCATGGGAGCGACAGGGAAGATAGACGGTTCTTGAGTTACCAAATCGATGTCTTAGAACTGCCTCATTTAGGATAAAAATTTTATAATTGTGCTGGCGGATTTTCATACAATAATCAAAATCAACTGCATCAATAAACAGCAATGTATTGGGCAGTGGTACGTTTGGTGCTATTTGGCAGTTAATCAGTGACCCTGAAGTGATTACAGCATCACATTCATAATAAGTATTTAAGAGATCGCAGGAAATTTTCTGAAATCGATAATTTTTGTACAAAAATCCACCGTCTTTTTGACCCGTACTATCATCAACAGCTACACAACCAAGAATACCGATTTGATCTTTTTTTGAAAAATTTGTATAGAAAGTAATTAATTTTTCTAGTGTATCATCAGTCGGACAGCTATCTTGATCAAATGTCCAAATAAAATCAAATCCATGATTAACTGCATATTGAATGCCTTGGCACAAACTGCCAGCCATACCAATATTTTCAGGGTGATGATGAACGTTCAGAGATATCTTGCCTAGGGGAACACTAATTGCTAAAGCGGTGGATGAATTATCAATAATCAATAGTTCTGAAATCTGGTAGGTTTGCTTTAACAGACTATCAATACATTTATTGAGGGAATTTGAATCATTGTACCCTGTAATATGAGCTAGGATTCGGTACTGCATTACAGATTAAAGCTGAGCATAATTTTTGATAAGGCGATAAACTAATAGTAGCAATTGCAGCCATTTCGGGAAAAACTCCTTCTGAATAATAAATAATTCGCAGAGTAGTGCAGCTTTATAGCGGTAAGAAAAGCCTTTTGTGTTATACTGACCAGCAACAAAATTGGCTCTAGCTGTACTAGCCCCCTGTTGAGTTGCCTTGAGAATAAAGGCAGCATCGGCTGCGGTAGGATACCGATGGGAGTAGTAGCCATAGGTATGGTGTAGCGCCCGGCGAATAAGTGTGCCAACGGACTGAGTCGTGGTAAAGGATTGTACACCATGGTGCCAAATGGCTCCTCCTGTTGGCTGAATGAGTTGATGTTGCTCTGAGTAAACATTGGCGCAAATAATATCAGCCTTGGTCTCTGCTGCGGCGCGTTTATAGTGGGCGATCGCCATCGGGTCGAGGCGATCATCGGCACCAACGACTAGGTAATAGTCCCCTGAGGCGCGTTGAATCCCTTTATTAAGGGCATGGAAAATGCCAAAGTCAGGTTCACTGAGGTAGTCGGTAATGACGTCTGATGCGCCTTTGATGAGGTCTAGGGTGCCATCCTCAGAGGCACCATCAATGACAATCCACTCCACATTGCGATCGCTCTGCTGTCGGATGGATTCAATGAGGCCGGGCAAGTGGGCGGCGGCGTTATAGGTGGCAGTAATAATTGAAATGGAGGTCAAGGGTCTGCAGGTAGTCCTAAATCGTTGATTCAATCGCAGTGCTTTACTGTTGATTATTGGTGATTATTAGAGTATGTCATCAACGGGAGTGAGTATGGGCTACCGTAACCGGGCGATCGCCATCGGTCTGGCGTTGACGGGCATTCTCGTGCCCGGGGTTCACAAGTTTTATCTCCGGCAACCGCTGTGGGGCGTGTTTTACCTGTTGCTTGGGATCCTCTTTTCGCCAATAACAGTTGAGCATGGCTCCTTGGGGGCGATCGCCCGCATTGCCTGCGTTATTGAAGCAGTTTGGTATCTATTTCAGGGCGCTGATACCTTTGACGCGACCTTTAATCGCCAGATTACGGCGGTGGTTCCCAAGCTGGAAAAACACTAACAATAAAAATAGTAAAAGGGTATCCGACTGGGCAATGCCACGACAGTCAACGAATACCCCCATGGGGGCGATCGCTGCCAATCACGATCGCCTTCGCCTAAGCAATCGGTGTTACGTCTTCCGCCTTTGAACTCACCGTAGCTTCTGACTCCGGTAGAACCACGCTCAGTTCCACCCCAGAAGCTGGTGTCGTCATGCGAGTGCTAGCGTTGGCGCGGCGTTGGCGTTGCCACAGGGTAACCCCCACAGCACCGATCGCCACGGCACCCGCCCCTAGACCTAGGGGTAGCGTCCCCCCCTCCAAAAACGACGTACTGCCAACGCTTTGGCTTAGGCCCTTAACATAGGCACAGGCTTGGGCGCGACCCGGTTGAGGCGCAACTAGGGTTGCTACGGTCACACCAAGGGTTAAAGTAATGAGGGGGCGCAACATAGAGTACTCCTTAGCGAATGTATTCCTTAAGAACGCTATTGCGGTTGGGATGGCGCAGTTTCCGGAGTGCCTTGGCCTCAATTTGACGGATGCGCTCTCGCGTCACATTAAAAAGTTGCCCAATCTCCTCTAGGGTTTTCATGCGGCCATCGTCCAAACCATACCGCAGTTTTAACACATCCCGCTCGCGGGGGCTAAGGGTACACAATACGGTTTCCAAATCTTCCCGTAATAGGTGCTTTGAAACTTGATCTTCGGGGGTTTCGCCATCGGATTCAATGAAATCCCCTAGGCGCGAGTCTTCCTCTTTACCGATAGGCGTTTCTAAGGAAATCGGCAACTGGGCAGACTTGGCGATAAAACGCAATTTTTCGATCGTCATTTCCATGCGATCGGCAATTTCCTCTTCAGTGGGTTTGCGACCCATTTCTTGGGAGAGAAGTTTCGTGGTTTTCTTAATGCGGGAGATGGTTTCGTAGAGGTGCACCGGCAGCCGAATGGTGCGGGACTGGTCAGCAATGGCGCGGGTAATGGCTTGGCGAATCCACCACGTTGCATAGGTGGAAAACTTATAGCCCTTTTCGTGATCAAATTTCTCAGCAGCGCGAATCAGCCCTAAACTGCCCTCTTGAATTAAGTCCTGAAACGATAACCCCCGATTCATATACTTTTTGGCGATCGACACCACTAGCCGCAGGTTCGATTGCACCATTTTTTCCTTGGCTTTGCGCCCGACAAACAGACGGTGCCGAAAATCCCGTAGAGACATTCCCAAGCTCTCTGCCCATTGCGCCGGATTCCGCTCAAGGTACTCTGGATCGCAGCCCAACTGTTCACTGAGGCGATCGCGCACCCGCTCCATTTCCAACAAATCGGCAATTTTGCGCGCCAGTTCAATTTCTTCATCCGCCCGCAGGAGGCGAATGCGGCCAATCTCTTGGAGATAGAGGCGAATTGAGTCCTCCGTGTAGTGTTTCTTCTTAACCTGAGTGCGCCGCCGACTGGCACGACCTTTGCTAGGCTTGTCGTCAAGATCGTCACTGACCTCCTCAAAGTCTTCGCTCTCCTCATCATCGGTGTCCACAGCATCAAGGCCGTAGTCCCTGAGGAGAGCAACCTCATCTTCAAGTGGGTTCGTTGCGGGTTCGTAAACGTCAAGTACATTCGCTTGGGTCATGCCGTTGTCCTCTTAAAGTCTCCCTAATGATGCATGGTTCACAGTAGTGCCCAACCGCTGCCCACATCGCCACATCCAGCGTTTCGCGAGATGACGCGAGAGCAAATGGGTTGGGGGTGTGGTTATAGGTGTTGACCCCACAGCTGACCGTGCTGACAACCGTAGTTTAGTGACAGAAGTCCTGTATGACACGAGTGGTCAGGGAGCAGGCGCAGATGGACGGCTGGCACGTGGTAGGAATCTTTTGACCAATTTTAACTAAAACCTCATTGATTGTAGCCTTTCTAACAGAAATCGCCCACGGATTATGAGACATTTTTTTGAGGAACTTAGATCCAGCCACTGCAAAGGTCAGCAACTATTAACAAACATCCTATTATCCTTTGCAGATACCATTGCTAGCCATTCCGTAGTCATTCTGCTTCCCCTAGCCTAGCGAATTTCTGACCATTCAGCGATAGGCGTTAGGTTCAAACCGAGCATTCAGGCAGCACCATTCCTGCCGTCGCCAAACACTGCCTAGGCTCCAGCCCTGCTGTTCTAAGACGGCGGCCACCTGATCTGCTTGCTCAAGTAGAATGCCGCTGAAAATCCCCCACATTTTCGGCTTCAGAAGGGGTGTCCACTGGGGCACCAACTCCATAATCACTGATGCCAAGATATTGCAGACAATACCATCCACCGGCTCAGGAACTTGCTCCCAACTGCCTTGGGCAACCACCAATTGCTCCGGAGAAATATGATTTAGCGCGGCTCCTCGCTGGGTTGCAATCACAGCCAAATCAGACACATCAACGGCATAAACCTTGGTAGCTCCCAACAGCAATGCTGCGATGGAAAGGATGCCACTGCCACAGCCAATATCCGCAATAACCGTCGGCGGCAGGGGCGCAAAGGTATCGTCCAGTTGCATTTCCAAGGCTTCGAGGCACAGTTGGGTAGTAGCATGGGTGCCGGTGCCAAAGGCCATGCCAGGATCTAGCTTCAGCAAAAAGCGTTGCTCGTCAATCGCCGGATCCTCCCACGCAGGACAAATCAACAGGCGATCGCCCACCGGTAAAGGATGCCAGTAGGCTTGCCAACTATGGGCCCAGTCTTGCTCATTCACCAGTTGCCACTGTAGCTTAGGCGGCAAGTACCCCTGCGCCACCACATCCTGTTCAATCCATACACCCAACGCAGCAATATCCAACAGCGTGATCTGTTGCTGGGGAACATACCCCTGAATCAGAATACGACCCTGCTGCTGCTGGGTGGCCACCCCCTCGCAACCAAAACATTGCAGCCGCCAATAGACAACCTCCTCAGCGGCGGCTTGGCAGGTGACCGAAATTTCCCACCAGCGTTGAATCACACAAATAGCCTAAAGGTTGACGATGTAGGCATCACGAATACCGGGAACCTTGAGAATTTCCTCCAGCAGCCCCTCCGGCAGGGGGTCATCAAGACTGATCACCATCACCGCATTGCCGCGCACCATCTTGCGTCCCACCTGCATACTGGCAATATTCACATTAAAACTGCCCAACTGCGAGCCAATTTTGCCAATAATACCCGGCATATCGCGGTGCAGCGTTAAAAGCATATAGCGCGTAGGCGATACACTAATCGGGAAATCGTCAATACTGGTAATGCGTAACTCACTGTGACCAAGTAAGGCACCGGAGACGGAACGACTTTCAGAGGAGCTTTTAGCAATCAGCGTTAGGGAGCCAGCATAGTCTCGCTGAGATTCATCGCGGGTTTCCACCACCCGAATCCCCCGCTCTTTCGCCTCTAAGCCTGCATTGACATAGTTGACCCGCTCCCGTAGGGCTGGAGAGAGTAACCCCTTCAGCGCCGCAATCACGATGGGTTGGCTGTCATTGGTTGCCAACTCCCCTTGGAGGCGTACCTCAAGGGCTTCAACCCGTCCTCCTGCCAACTGGCCAACCAGATTCCCCAGCGTTTCCGCCAACTGCATATAGGGTGACAATTGCTCAAGTAGATCTGGCCGCAACCCCGGAATATTGACCGCAGAGCGTGCGGGCAACCCCAGCAGCACATCTCGGATTTGCTCGGCCACATCAATGGCTACATTGACCTGAGCTTCTTCAGTTGAGGCACCGAGGTGAGGTGTTAAAATGGCTTCCATTCCCAGAGAGCGCAGCACTGAGTCGGGTTCGAGGGGTTCGTTTTCAAACACATCGAGAGCAGCTCCTGCTAATTTACCTGCTTTCAAGGCTGCCGCTAGGTCTGACTCATTAATGATGCCGCCACGAGCACAGTTAATAATGCGAGCCGTGGGCTTCATTTTGGCAATGGTATTGGCGTTGATCAGGTGTTGGGTTTCCGGTGTTTTGGGTAGGTGCAGGGTAATAAAGTCAGACTCAGCAAACAGGACATCTAACTCCACAAGGCGGCACCCCAGTTGATCAGCGCGCTCTGTTGACAGATAGGGGTCGTAGGCTAAGAGCTTCATCCCCATCGCACGAGCAACGGTAGCCACATGGGAGCCAATTTTGCCTAGACCGATGATGCCAAGGGTTTTTTTGTAGATTTCCACGCCCGTGTAGCGTTTACGATCCCATTCACCACCTTTGACCGAGGCATTAGCATCAGGAATATGGCGTGCCAAGGACAGCATCAATGCCAGAGTATGCTCAGCCGCAGCAATAGTATTCCCTTCCGGAGAGTTGACCACCATAATGCCTTTGCGGGTGGCCGCAGGCACATCAACGTTATCGACCCCTACCCCAGCACGGCCAATAATTTTCAGTTGGCTGGCCGCCTCAATTACATCTTTGGTCACCTTAGTGCCTGATCGAATCATCAGCGCATCGTACTCGGGAATAATTTTGATGAGTTCTTCGCTGGAGAGGCCAACTTTGACATCGACTTGGGCGACTTGGGCAAGTAAATCAAGCCCCACCTGCTCAATGGGATCGGAAACCAGAACTTTGGGCATAGGTAAACGCTATCTATAATGCCAGATCGTAGATTTTAGCATATGCCGCATGGTCACGATGCATTCGATACCCACACTCAGAACAACGATGTCCTCTCACCTCCAAGCTGTTGCTAACAGTCGCAACACTGCTCGGACAGGTTTGGCGAGTACCGTTGGGATCGACTTTCGCAAAGTACCCTCCCCATTTCCAGCACACCCACTCCAGTAAAGACAAGAACTGTCCAAATGCGCCATCCACGCAATCTTTTCGCAGCATTCTCCATGTTAACCGTTTGACGTTAAATACCTAACATCAAGTCTAAAAGGTTTTCCGCTTTTAGGCTTTTTCTTTACCGTTCTTTTTGAATTTCAATACTTCTGGAGTGGAGGGTAATACCCTAGTGATAGCTGAATCCCTAGAAAAATAATATAGCGTTTACAAAACGCAAGGTGGGGCAGGCGTATCCCGCGTTTGCAAACCGCACCCTAAATCCTTCTGGCAAGTGGCAGGCCGAACGGTGATGCCACAGGTATTTCTGGCGATGACCCTGCACTTCATCTCGTTTGGCTTGATGATTAATTCCTCATCTGCGTCTTGATGATCTCAGCTTCAGCCTCATCCTTTAATAATTAATAATTGTGGTGCGCTACCTCGATATTTGACAACAATGACAATTTACTTTTATCATCTTAAGGATGCCTATGGTGATTTTTCAAATTTTTCTCGTCATGGATTTTGGTTGGACAATTACTACTGGCCAACAGTAGAGCATTATTACCAAGCCCATAAGTTTTTAGGAACCGCCTATGATGCGCTTGGCCATAGGATTCGCACTGCCCCCACTGCTCGTGCGGCAGCACAATTGGGGCGTGATCCTACCTATCCGGTGCGTCAGGATTGGGAACAGGTTAAGCAGCAGGTAATGTGGCGGGCACTGGTGGCTAAGTTTACGACTCACGCAGCGTTGCGCCAGTTATTGCTGGCAACTGAAGAGGAGGATCTTGTAGAAGACTCTCCTGTAGATAGCTATTGGGGTTGTGGGCGCGATCGCCAAGGGCATAATTACCTTGGGCGGCAATTGATGTATTTGCGCTACTGTTTACGGCACTCGATTCCCCTCCCCAACGAATTTAGGGGGTGGCCGTTGTCGCAGGGCTAAGCAAATATAAAGCAAATATAACAAATATAATAGTAGTCTGACTGCTACCCCGTCGAGATGCCGTTACTATGACTTCGTCCCCTTCTTCGTCGGCGATCACTGCCCTCAGTGGTGATCAAATTCGCCAAAAATTTCTTGAGTTTTATGCCGCCAAGGGACATACGATCCTCCCCAGCGCCTCGTTAATTCCTGAGGATCCAACGGTCTTGCTCACCATTGCTGGAATGTTACCCTTTAAGCCAATTTTTCTGGGGCAGCAGCCGCGAACCGTGCCTCGTGCCACGACGGCACAAAAGTGCTTGCGAACCAATGATATCGAAAATGTGGGTCGCACTGCCCGCCACCACACATTCTTTGAAATGCTGGGAAATTTCAGCTTTGGGGATTACTTCAAAGCGGAGGCGATCGCCTGGGCGTGGGAACTGATGACGACCGTCTATGGCCTGCCGGAAGAGCGCCTCTTGGTAAGCGTGTTTGAAAAGGATGACGAGGCGTTTGAGCTTTGGCATCGCCAAGTGGGCTTGCCCAAAGAGCGCATTCAACGCATGGGCGAAGACAGTAACTTCTGGAGTGCTGGCCCAACGGGTCCGTGTGGCCCGTGTTCAGAAATTTACTATGATTTCTACCCTGAAAAGGGCTTGGACGCTATTGATCTGGACGACGATCGCCGGTTTATTGAGCTATATAACTTGGTTTTCATGGAATTGAACCAAGACGATGAAGGGCATCGCACCCCTCTCAACGCCAAAAATATCGATACTGGCATGGGTCTAGAGCGCATGGCGCAGGTGCTACAGGGCGTTCCTAATAACTACGAAACAGATTTGATCTTGCCCATCATGACAGCGGCAGCAACCCTAGCGGGGCTGACCTACTCTAGAGCAAATGCCAGCCAACAAACATCCCTAAAGGTGATTGGCGACCATAGTCGGGCAGTGGTGCACCTAATTGCCGATGGGGTCACTGCCAGCAATGTCGGGCGCGGTTATGTTCTGCGGCGGCTGATTCGGCGCATTGTCCGCCATAGCCGTTTGCTGGGCATTAGCGACGTCATCACCCCCCAGTTGGCCACGGTGGCAATAGAGTTGGCGGCTCCAGTGTATCCGAACTTGCAAGAGCGGCGCTCAGTGATTCTCAGTGAGTTACAGCGCGAGGAAGAGCAGTTCCTCAAAACCCTAGATCGCGGTGAGAAGCTCTTGGCGGATATGCTAGCGCCCCTGAAGCGGCCAAAGCACAAGAAACAGAAGGCTGCTCAACTGTCGGGGCGCGATGCGTTCATTCTTTTTGACACCTATGGGTTTCCGCTGGAATTAACGCAAGAGATTGCTGCTGAGCAGGGGATTGGTGTCGATGTCGCTGGGTTCGAAACCTGTATGGCCGAGCAGCGCCAACGCTCACAAGCAGCTCATGAAACCATTGATATTACAGTGCAAGAAGGGCTAGATTCCCTGGGCGAGGAACTGCATCCTACCGAATTCTGCGGCTATAACCAGTCTGCTGTGACCACAACTGTGACTGCTCTCCTTGTGGGGGGGCATCCAGCAGAGACCGCCGCAGCGGGGGACAATGTCCAAGTCATTTTGGCGCAAACCCCCTTCTATGCCGAGTCTGGCGGGCAAATTGGCGATCGCGGCTATTTAGCGGGTACCGATTGCCTTGTGCGTATTGCCGATGTCCAAAAACAGAGGGAGGTGTTTATCCACTATGGCAAAGTGGAGCGGGGCACCCTCAAGGTGGGCGATCGCCTCACCGCCCAAATTGACCTGAGTTGTCGGCGGCGGGTACAGGCACATCATACCGCTACCCATCTGTTGCAAGCGGCTCTGAAAAAACTCATTGACGAGAATATTGCCCAAGCAGGTTCCCTTGTTGCCTTTGATCGCCTGCGGTTTGACTTTAACTGCCCCCGTGCCCTCAGCCACGACGAACTGCAACAGGTCGAAGATCAAGTCAATGCTTGGATTAGCGAAAGCCATCCCACCTCTGCCACCATCATGGCGATCAACGAGGCCAAAGCCAAAGGGGCGATCGCTATGTTTGGGGAAAAATACGGCGAACAGGTGCGCGTTCTGGATATTCCGGGGGTTTCGATGGAACTCTGTGGCGGCACCCACGTCAGCAATACCGCCGAAATTGGCCTGTTCAAGATCATTAGTGAAAGTGGCGTTGCCGCAGGCATTCGTCGCATTGAAGCCATTGCTGGGGCTGCCGTGCGCGATTACTTACAGCAGCGGGATGCCATTGTCCGGAACCTGTGCGATCGCTTCAAAGCCAAACCAGACGAGATCCTAGAGCGAGTCAGCCAACTCCAAGAAGAGGTCAAAACCAAACAAAAGCAGCTAGCGCAGCTTAACACCGAGCTCGCCCTTGCCAAAACCCAGGCCCTACTAGGGGACGTGCAAACTATCGGTGGCACCGCCGTCCTCATTAGCCGCTTAGACGGTGTGGATCCCCAAGGTCTAAAAACCGCTGCGGAGTGGCTCCTGAGCAAACTGGGGCAAGGGGTCGTGGTTCTGGGGACTCAACCCGCCCCAGCGAAAGTGAATCTCATTGTAACGGCTAGCGCAGAGGTGGTGCAGCGGGGGGTTCATGCCGGTCAATTGGTGGCAGAACTGGCCAAGGTCTGTGGTGGGGGCGGCGGCGGTCGGCCCACCATGGCGCAGGCGGGTGGCTCACAGCCGGAAAAATTAGCAGCGGCACTAGACCTTGCCCAGACTCGTCTCACCGCCGTCCTCGAATCCTGATACACTTTGTTTGTTCTAGCCACGATTACGTAGGGCGCAGAGTATGGATGCAGCGCCCTGCCGTTAGTTGCCGTTATATTTTCGATACCTCCACCCCTATGGCTGTTGTTAACGCAAACTACCTCAAGTTAAAAGCCGGTTACCTGTTCCCGGAAATTAGCCGCCGCGTCAATCACTTTCTCAAGGATCATCCCGATGCTCCCCTCATTCGCTTAGGCATTGGGGATGTGACCGAACCCTTGCCCGCCGCCTGCCGTGAAGCCATGATCAAAGCGGTGGAGGAGATGGGCGATCGCGCCACCTTCAAAGGCTATGGCCCCGAACAGGGCTACAGTTGGCTGCGTGAAAAAATTGCGGCCCATGATTTTCAAGCCCGTGGCTGCGACATTGATGCCAGTGAAATCTTTATCTCCGATGGCTCGAAATGTGATACCGGCAATATTCTGGATATTTTTGGTGATAGCAATAAAATTGCTGTGACTGATCCGGTCTATCCCGTTTATGTGGATACCAACGTCATGGCAGGGCATACCGGCGAGGCCAACGATCGCGGCGAGTATGCTGGATTAGTGTATTTMCCCATTACCGCCGAGAATAACTTTACCGCCACCCTCCCCAGTGACCCCGTTGACTTGGTGTATTTGTGCTTTCCCAATAATCCAACGGGTGCGGTGGCCAGCCGCGAGCATTTGCAGGCGTGGGTGGACTATGCCCGCACGCACCGCGCTATTCTCTTTTTTGATGCCGCCTACGAAGCGTTTATCACCGATCCTGCCATCCCCCACTCCATCTACGAAATTCCAGGCGCACGGGACTGTGCCATCGAGTTTCGCTCATTTTCTAAGAATGCTGGTTTTACGGGCACCCGTTGCGCCTTTACAGTTGTGCCCAAGGGGCTGAAAGGCTATACCCCTAGCGGTGACGCTGTAGATCTCTGGTCACTGTGGCAACGGCGACAGTCCACCAAGTTTAACGGCGTTTCCTACATTGTGCAGCGCGGTGCTGAGGCGATCTATTCTCCAGAGGGTCAAACCCAAGTGCGCCAATTAGTGAGCCTTTACCTTGAAAATGCCCGCCTGATTCGCGATCGCCTCAGTAAAGCAGGGATGGCGGTTTATGGGGGGGTGAATGCCCCCTACGTGTGGGTGAAAACCCCTAACGGCATGAGCAGTTGGGACTTTTTTGATACGCTCCTACACACCTGCTACGTTGTGGGAACCCCAGGAGCGGGCTTTGGGGCAGCCGGAGAAGGTTATCTGCGCCTCTCAGCGTTTAATAGCCCAGCAAATGTAATCGAGGCAATGGCACGGGTGGTGGCAACCTTGGGTTAAAGGGGGGATACGTTAGAATCTGTAGGAACGATTGCAGGAGAGCCAGATGTTCAGACGTGCGCTGACCCTAGGATTGGGTATGGGACTCCTATGGAGTGGTACGGCCATGGCTCTAATCCTTGAGCGAGAAGAACGCCAGCACCCTTTTGCTCAACCCCTTGCCCAAGGAGCCACGGCTGCTCCCCTCGAACAAGGGGGGGCAATTGAAGCTCAGGGACTACCCCTGACCCAGCCTGCCCCCAATCTCCAACAGGATAGCCAAGTTCTGGATCAAGCTGCCCAGCAAGCCCAACGACAGGCGGTTGCCGATGTGGTTCGTCAAGCTCAGGACTATGCCTTGGTTAACGATGGTTATGTCGGCAGCCCCAACTATATCTACAGCACTGGCGGCGACCAAATCGGCTTAGATGAGTTGGGTGGCTGGGGGGGCTTTGACCCCTATACCCTTGGATTTTAGGTTGACCCATGGCTGAAGTGCAACCCCATTGGGCAGAGCAGGCCACTAAGCAAGAGGGGGTTCTGCTTGGTCTGTTGACGGCAGCGGGGTATGCCTTTTTTACCCTGCTTCCCGATAGTCATAGTCTGATGGTGGCGTGGCCGTGGGTGCTGCTATGGCAAGCTGCGTTAGGGGTGCCGCTGCTGTGGTTGTTACAGGTGTTGGCCTATCAGCGGCGAGTGCAACCCCTTGGCAATGGCTTGGATGGGGTGGTACTGCTGCTCCTAGCGGGGTTGGCCATTTCGGGAACCGTTAGTGCCTTTCCCAATCAGGCGCGTTGGTATGGTTGGGCGTTGTTAGGGGGACTGGCCGTGATCTATCCCCTTGGAGCATGGCTGCGATCGCCAGAACGGCGCTGGCAACTGGTGCAAGCCCAAGGGTATCTGACGGCAGCTTTTGTGGTGGTGAGTTTGGGGGTATGGCTGGGGACAACATTGGTGCCAGAATGGCTGCGCCAAGCAACGCTCAGTACCCAAGGATTGTCACTTCAGATCAATACCGATGCCCTTGAGCTGCGCAATTGGGCTCCCTTTGGGCATCAAAACTATGTGGCGGGCTATCTATTGCTGGCCTTGCCCTTGGTGGGGGTGTTGGCACTCCAGGCTAAGCCGCAGTCTCGCTGGTGGCGATCGCGCCCCTTTTGGTTGGGGGTGCTCCTATTGGGTCTGGTGGATCTCTACACCACCTTCTCGCGGGGGGGTGGCCTTGGCTTAATGGCGATGGCGATCGCCCTATTCATCGGCTTGATCTGGCAGCAACGGCAGGCTTCGCGGCGGTGGCTTCAGATGGGGGGGCTGACGATCATTGGCTTACTGGTGATTGCCTTGGCCAACGATCGCCTGCGGCGCAGTCTAGTGGCGCTGAGTCAAGGCGGTCAAGGTGCGGAACTGGCCTACCGCTGGATCACCAGCATTGTGGGGTGGCGCATGGGAGCCGCCCAGCCCTTGACGGGCAATGGGTTAGGGAGTGTCCCCCTGTGGTATCAGCATTACCGTCCTGCCTGGGCAGGTCGCGAAGCGGAGTGGATCTATCAACTCCACAGTACCCCCGTGCAATTGTGGGCTGAGCTAGGGATTTGGGGAATTGGCGCTTTCGTCTTAGGCATCGTTCTTTTAACCTATTGGGCCGTACGCTATCGGCGCTGGTGGCTGCAGTTGAGCGTTCATGAGCAGCGCTTGGCTCTCGCAATATATCTGGCGCTGCTTGGCTATAGCGTCCTTAGCCTCACGGACTTTCAGTTAGACAATATTGGCATTGGCGGGCTGCTGTTGCTGGAACTCACCCTGCTGGCAACCCTACTGCGCACTGGCCAGCACCAAAATCCTCCGAGCCGACTGCGACCGCGCTGGGCACTGTTACTCGTGGCCAGTGGGTTAGGGGTGATGATGGCAATGATCGCATGGTTAACCCCCATCCATCGCGCTTGGTGGGCGGCCAGTGACGGCTTTTTAGCCCTCCTTGAGGAACCACCCCAGTGGAACAGGTTTACCGAGAAATTATTTCAGGCCCAGGAGTTAGCGCCGTGGCAACCCTACTATCCGCTACAACTGGGCTGGAATTACGGTCAACGGGGTATAGGAACAGAGACTGTCGAGGCGCAATCTGCACTGCTACGCACGGCAATCGCCGAATTCGAGAAAGGGATTGAACGCTCTCCTTACCTAGAATTTGGCTACAGTAATGTGGGCTGGCTCTACTGGCGTGAAGGGAAATTTGCCCAAGCCGCCACAGCGTTTGCCCAAGCCGCCCAGCTTGTCCCTGCCAAACGGGGGAACTTTCTTGGCTTGGGGCTGGCTCTCATTGCCAACAATCAACCTAAGCTAGCGACAGAGGCGCTCACCTTAGAAGTTCTGCGCCATCCACTGTTCATCACCAGCCCAGCATGGCGCAGTGCTCCCCTTGCCCCCTTTTATCCCCCCGTTCTCCAAGCCGTGAGCCGTCGCTATGCCCAACTCGAAACAGAACTGCCCCCAACGAGTGCCGCTGCTGAGTACGTCCGCCAAATTGCCACCGTTTTGCAGTGGTGGCAGGGAAACCTAGCAGCCGCCAAAGACCGTTTGAGCGCCCTGCCGCCCTCTGCCTTTCGCGATCTCTTAGAGCCGCTGCTAACCATTAGTGAGTTCCCCAGCACCCCCCATGAAGCTCCCCATCCCCCCAACGTGGGGCAGCTTTTCCTGCGGGCATGGTATGACGAACGGAACCGCTTGCTGCTACTGGAAACCGCGTGGCGGTATGGGGCTGGCACCACCATCAATACTGAGCAACTCCAGCAGATTGTGCGCTCCCTCCGGGGGCAAAACAATCCCCTCGATTGGTTGCGCTCAGCCGCACCAGCGGTGGGAATCAGCTATCGTCGGGCTGGCTTTGGAGTCAACAGCCGCATCGTTGATGGCCCGCAACCCACGGATTTTTTTATTGCCATTGACAATTTACCCATGGTGACTCTGTTTCAAGCGCTTTGGCCTGATAATGTCTTTTTGCCGCAGCTGGATCAGGCTCTTGAGGGCGATCGCCACCACCTGCTCAATGCCCTGAAGGCACAGGAGCGGCACCGTGTACCATAGGATAAAGAGCCTAGGGGAATACCCAGCAGGCTCCTCATTCCTAATCCTTTGATGAATTGCAGCTATGGCGAACCCAACCGTAACTGAGCAGTCTCCCCGTCAAGAATCCTGTCTTCGCTATGCGGTGCTCGGCTCCCGCCGTCTGAGTAATTACTTTTGGGCAACTGTTGTATCTATCGGTGGGCTGGGGTTTTTCTTGGCAGGTCTTTCGAGCTATCTGCACGTGAACCTGCTGCCCATTGGCAACCCGCTAGAGCTAGCGTTTATTCCCCAAGGGATTGCCATCGGTTTTTATGGGGTGGCGGCGCTGCTCTTGGCCACCTACCTCTGGTTGGCGATCGCTTGGGACGTTGGTGGCGGGTTTAATGAATTTAATAAAGACACGGGCGTTGTGCGCATCTTTCGCTGGGGGTTTCCCGGCAAACATCGCCAGATTGAAGTCAGTTGCCCCCTCAGTGATGTCCAAGCCCTCAAGATTGTGATCAAAGACGGGCTAAACCCCAAGCGTAGCCTTTACCTCAAGATCAAAGGCCGGGGCGACATTCCGCTAACGCGCGTGGGGGCACCGCTGCCCCTTGCGGAGCTAGAAACCCAAGGA
The DNA here is from genome assembly GCF_022570815.1 of Synechococcus sp. PCC 6716. Lineage (NCBI taxonomy): Bacteria > Bacillati > Cyanobacteriota > Cyanophyceae > Synechococcales > Synechococcaceae > Synechococcus > Synechococcus sp. PCC 6716. The sequence goes on along the minus strand of NZ_JAKLTU010000010.1, from coordinate 50,070 downwards.
GCAACGATCGCCAGCTTCTTGGGCGTCCCCATCGAAGGCCTCTAATCGTCGTGATCGTCAAAGGGATCCGCCAACTCCTTAGAGGGTGGCCCAAAGGAGAGGTAGATCGAGTAGCCAGTAACGCCAATACAGACCGCAGCAAGGCCAATGCTAAGAACTATTGCAGGTTCCATAGGATAGATCGAAAATGTGAACAAGATATGGTTCTATAATATTACGAAACATTAAACCGCTGTTCATTTAGTTCACCAAAAGGCATTTATGGCACGACGTACTTGGCTTGGCGATGTTCTGCGCCCCCTTAACTCGGAATACGGTAAAGTTGCTCCTGGTTGGGGCACCACTCCCTTAATGGCCGTGTTCATGGGGTTATTTTTGGTGTTTTTGCTGATTATCCTCCAGATTTACAACTCGACACTCATCCTCGATGGTGTTAACGTGAGTTGGAAAGCTCTGGGATAGGTAATGAACGTTTTTGGTATTGGTCTGCCGGAACTAATTGTGATTCTGGTGGTGGCGCTGCTCATTTTTGGTCCGAAAAAGTTGCCGGAAATTGGCCGCAGCTTGGGTAAAACCAAACGCGCCTTTGAGGAAGCCTCCCGCGAATTCCAAGATGAGATGAAACGGCAGACCGCTGCCCTTGAGCAGGAAAAGCAGACTGCTGTTGAGGGTGAGTCTAGCCGCGAGCCTTCAGCCTAGGGGTAATGGCGGCACTCATTCAACCCTGTGTCATTGTTGGCCTAGGAAATCCCGGCAGTGAGTATGCGGCAACGCGGCATAACATTGGTTTCCGGGTGCTTGATGCCTTTGCCGAGCGGCATGGGATTACCTTAACTGCGCAGCGGCGGTTTTTGGGGGACGTGGGCGAAGGTGTGCTGCACGGCCAAAAAATTCGCCTTCTTAAGCCCACTACCTATATGAATAGCTCGGGGCGATCGCTGTATGCCCTCTTAAATTTTTATAAGCTACCCCTTGCGCGTACCCTTGTGGTCTATGACGATGCCGACCTTGCCCTAGGGCGACTACGGCTGCGCTTGAGTGGCTCAACAGGGGGGCATAACGGCATTAAGTCCATTGTGCAGCACTTTCACTCTCAAGAGTTTCCGCGCTTAAAGGTGGGGATTGCCTTTGGCGATCGCCTCACCCAAACCGGCCCTCGCAACGCTGTTCCCTTTGTGCTGGGGAACTTTTCAGCGGCTGAACTCATGGTGTTGCCCCACGTCCTCGACCTTGCCGTGGCGGCTATTGACCACAGTATCGAAGCGGGGCTAGAGGCAGCCATGAACCATTACAACGGTAAATGTATTCCTCTCCCCCAGTCTTAAGGGCTAGGGTATGGAGCAGGGTCTCGCCACATACCTACTTTTTGATGAGGATGTAGCCCCGGACATAGTCCGGTAGCGTGCGGGCAACCGCTTGGTACGCTGAGGGATTGGGGAAAATCCCAGCCAAAAAGTCTAATTGGTACAGGTTCGGTGCAAACGCCCCACCCGTATCGGCAATAACCCCTAGGCGTAGCTGCGATCGCCCACCGCGCGTATCTTCAATCATGACCACGCGACCCAACCCTACATTCCAGACATCCCCAGCAAAGGTCACTTCTGGCTCAATGTTGATCTTGTTTTCAATACTGCTGCCATAGCCTTTGATGGCGGCCACTTGGCGAAAGTACCAGTAACGCCGCTGATCGTAAGGCGTCACCCCTTTAACAAAGGCAATACCATTGTTGCGATCCACATTAAAAAAGGCACTGCCGCCATCCGTAAACTTGACTAGGATGGTTCCCTGCATCAGGGCATCTTCAAAGGCGGCACGGGTGAGGTAAGCCAGTGGTCGGACTCGTCCGTGCAGCGCGCCACCAGGTTCAAAAATACCTGCGAGCACCTGCTGCTTCGTTAACTGCCTATAAAAGGTATCTTCCGGCTGATCCGGTTGGCGCTCGGGCAGGGCGTAGAGGGCAGTATTGTAGGTGGCGGTGCGGCTGCGGGAGCCAGTGTGGGTGAAAACGGCGTAGTTGGTCAGACGCAGCTGCTGGGTTTGTTGGCGATCGCGAGGATTGTGGGGGAGCCACTGGATCACCCGAAAATGCTGATTGATAAACGCTGGATCTTGCAAACGGATGGGGCGTTTATTGCTAATGTCCTCCGTGAGGGTGGCAATCATAAAATCAAGGGTGGCTAATACGTCCGTGAGGCTCACCCCTTGGACAGCAAGAATCCCCTCGCGCTGCACCACCGGATCCGCTGCACCGTACTCGTGAAAATACTGCCGCGTATTGCGTAACACCCGCAACAGTTTCAGCGGAGCGGTGACAATAGAGCCACTGGGCAAGGGGCGATCGCGAAACAGAGCACGACCATCAATTTGAAAGGCTGGCTGCCCAAATTCATCAACAGCAGTGTACAGAGGACTTGGGGGGGGCGCAGGCACCGATGCTTGCGGCATCGTAGTCGCATAGCATCCAGGAGCAAGGGAGAAAACGCTGAGCAGTATCAGCCATTTCCCTAGCCCAACACGCAAAGAAGTAACCATCGCTTGCAAACTCACTTTGCTGATCCTACCAGATACTGCTGATGCCCAAGTAATATAAAGGTGTTACGGCTGCTGTTGAGGTGGTTCCCTAATGGACAGTAACAGTGAGTATCATCTGCTCAACATCGAAGATGAAACAGGAAAACGAACCATTCCGTTAGATGCCGCCACCTATTCAGTGGGTCGGGACACCAGTAACGCAATCGTGATTCAGGGGCACGGTGTCTCACGACAACACGCCTTGTTATTACGTTTACCTTCCCCCTCGGGCTACCGCTATCGCATTGTCGATGGCAATGCCGATGGCAAAAGAAGTGCCAATGGCATTCTGGTCAATGGTAAACGGGTTCAAAGTCATAATCTTAACCCCGGGGATGAAATCAGCTTCGGCGGCCATGTCAAAGCCCACTACACCACCGTTTCCATGGCAGAGGCTGAATTTACGAAATATCTCAACAGCATCAATTATCACAGCATTAAAGCAGTCCCCCTGACGACGACCGCCACCATTGTTGATGAAGAGCAAGAGCACGAAGGTGTGGAAGAAACGAACTTTAATGCCGTGCCGCCCCCCATGGTTGAAAAGACGGTGCGGTTTACCCCCTCGCCCCCGCCCCAGTCTCCGCTGCTATGGATTGTGGTCATTGCCGTGACCGTGGCGCTGGTACTGGGTATTGGCGTTGCTGTGTGGCAACAACAACCGCCCCCGGAGCAGGCACCACCAACGCAACCCGAATCTTAACTAATGAGGGGTGCAGGGAGCGATACGTTTCGGGCTGCACCCGTAGGGTCAGCGTCGGGAGGATGTCATGCCAATTAGGACAGCTGTTGTGAAGGGCGTTGGCGGGGGTATTGCGCCATCAGTGAGCGTACCTGCTCGGCATGGTAGGAGCTCCGCGTCAGCGGCGACGACACCACCTGTAAAAAGCCCATAGATTCGCCAAGGGTGCGCCAAGCTGCAAATTGCTCTGGATGCACAAAGGTTTGTACGCCTAGATGTTTAGAACTAGGTTGCAGGTACTGACCAATAGTGAGGATGTCACAGCCCACCCGTCGCAGGTCCTGCATAACCGCTTCCACTTCGGCAACAGTTTCCCCGAGACCAACCATAATGCCGGATTTCGAGTAGATCCACGGTGTTGTTTCATGGACACGCTGTAACAGGTCTAGGCTGCGCTGGTAGCTGCCTTGGGGGCGGACACGGCGGTAGAGGCGCGGCACTGTTTCGGTATTGTGGTTGAGGACATCTGGGCCAGCCGCCAGGATGCGATCAAGTGCCTCCCAATTGCCGCACAGATCCGGAATTAAAACTTCAATGGTGGTGTGGGCTGCGCGATCGCGAATCCGTTGAATGACGGCAACAAACTGGCTCGCTCCTCCATCCGCCAAATCATCGCGGTTCACCGAGGTAATGACCACATGGTTGAGCTGCATCCGGACGACGGCTTCGGCAAGGCGATCGGGCTCTGTGGGGTCAAGGGGGAGGGGTTTCTTTTCAAAGTCAATGTCGCAGTAAGGACAGGCACGGGTACAGGCAGGGCCCATCATTAAAAATGTTGCTGTCCCCTCGTTAAAGCACTCGCCAATGTTGGGGCAGGAGGCTTCTTCGCACACAGTATTTAAGCCTAAATCCCGTAGCAGTTCTTTGACATTGCCAACCCGCTGCCACTGCGGGGCTTTGACCCGTAACCAGTCTGGTTTGACGACCACGGCTAACTCCACTGCAAATTCAGAAATAAACAAAGGGAGAAGGTGAGTTGTGCCACCAGTATAAAGATATAGATCAGCGCCCGCGGACGGAAAATGGTCAGCAGCAGGCCAATACCTTTGAGATCCACCATCGGGCCAAGGACTAAAAAAGCTAACAGGGCACCGGGGGTGAAGGTCGCTGCAAAGGCAAGGGCGAAAAAGGCATCCACCGTTGAGCAAATGGAAATAACGGTGCCCAGAATCATCATGGCCACAATGGAAATGACGGGGCCTTGGCCTAGGCTGAGGATCAGTTCGCGGGGGGCGGCCACTTGAATGGCAGCGGCAATGAGGCTACCAAGGACTAAAATCCCCCCTAGCTCCCGAAACTCTTGGAGAATGTTATCCAGCAGGAGCGGTAGCCGTTGTGGCCACGGTTGGGGGGAGACCCTAGGGGCTAGGGTGAGGGTGTCAAGGGCAAGGGGTTGACCCGGGGAACTTAGCAGGTAGGTGCCGGATTGCAGCAGTGCCGGAACTGCAACGGTTTCGGGTTGGGGGCGCGGCATCATCGCTGTGACGGTGGGTTGCAAAAAAGGGCGTAGATCGGCTTGGCAGCTAAAGACCCAGCCAACGATGGTGGCGATCGCCAGCGAAAAGAGCACTCGAAAAACAACAATTTCCGGTTGATCGCGAAAGGCAATCCACGTTGCCCAGATCACAATTGGATTAATGGTGGGAGCCGCCAACAAAAAACCAATAGCCACCGAGGCGGGCATTCCTTGAACAAGCAGCCGGCGAGCGACCGGCACATTGCCGCACTCACACACTGGGAACAAAAAGCCAATGCAACTACCCACCAATGCCCCTAACAGCGGCGATCGCGGCAGGCGGCGGATCAGCGCCTGTTCATCGATAAACAGCAGTAACAGACTGGAGAGGAGAATTCCCAATAAAAGAAACGGAAATGCCTCTACTAATAAACTCAGAAAGAGGGTGAAACCGCTTTGGAACTGATTGGCAAGGTTCATGGGCAATACAGGCGGCAACTCCTTGAGGCTCATCCTATCAAAGATCTGCCGCAGTGCTCGGCACCCTAGTAGCAGTCATGGGCAGCCAGCGGCTGTTTTCTAAGGTCGCGCAAGAACGCTATAAAGTTTCCTTCTGTGTGCTGGCAGGGTGCTCAGGATAGCAGCAGTAGATATTGCGGCCTCTATTTTTGGCTCGGTAAAGTTGCTCGTCCGCTAGCCGGATCAGCTCAGCTACTGCTTGGCCGACTTGGGGCATGAGGGTTACAAGCCCTAAACTCAGGGTGACGCGATCGCCCACCGCAGACGCAGCATGGGGAATATTGAGATGATACACAAGGTGCTGAATCCGCTCGGCAATGCGCACTCCCCCGAGTAGGGTGGTATTGGGTAAAATCAGAGCAAATTCTTCGCCACCGTAGCGGGCAACCAAATCCGTCGGACGACGAGCCGCTTGAGTCAGGGTATTGGCGATCGCGATCAGGCACTCATCCCCCGCTTGATGGCCATAGTGATCATTAAAATCCTTAAAGAAATCCACATCCCCTAATATCAGCGTCATGCTAGTTTTTTCTCGCTGTGCCAACTGCCACTGCTGTTCAAGGTACTGGTCAAAGTAGCGACGATTGGCAATTTGCGTCAGCCCATCCATGGTGGCAAGGCGCGATAGCTCAGCATTCCTGCTTTGCAGGTAGTTGTAAAGCCCCACTTGCTCAATGGCAACGGCCAATTGCCCAGCGATCGTGTGTACAAGTTTTTTTTCTTCATCACTCCAGCCGCACGGATTCACCAACCGTTGGAGGGAAAATGCCCCCCAAATCTGCTTGCTCAATTGAATAGGGCAGATTAACCAGCCCCCGGCAAACTGCTCGGCAATTCCCCGGTTGATGCTATCTGTGGGCTGAACCGCTTCAAAGGAGGGCAGTTCGGCCATTTCTCCCTGAGAAAGTCGATCAGCAATGGGGTTGTCGCAATCGGGAATGGCTACTCCTAGGGTCGGCCTGAGGTCGGCGTGCCCAAGATGCTCAACCAAGGGCAGCCAATGGCCTTGATCGGCGTGATACTTGACAATGACTGCCCGATCGCAGCGCAACAGGCGGCTGGTATCCTGTACGGCGGTTTGGAAGATCGTATTTAGGTCGGCAGAGTCGCGAATGGCTTGAATCAACTGGCTGAGGCAGTGCTGTTGATCGGCTTGGTGTTGCAGTCGGTCTTCTTTCTGCTTGCGATCGCTAATGTCGCTAAAGGTAACAATTACTTGCTCAAGGGTGCCATGCGGGGCAAACTGAGGATCTGCTGTCACCTGAAGCCAAATGCGCTCTTGGGTGCGCAGATTGAGAATCCCCACCACCCGATTTTGAATCCGGCGTTGCTCCTGTATCGCGAGCATCACTGGAAATTGCTCTGGTGGCATCGTGTTACCCTCAGCATCGAGAGCCTGCCATGAGTGCTCAACAATAGCTTGCCCAAGCAGGTCAGAGGCGCTAGCCCCTAGGAGTTGGCATGCTTTAGGGTTGACAAGCTGCACCCGTAGATCTGCACTGATGAGCATTACGCCCACATCTAAATCTGCAAGCAAATTTTGCAGCAGTATTTTTCGCTGCTCTAGCTCGTGCACGGCTGCCGATCGCTCCGCCTCGATCCGATTCAGTTGCGTAATATCCCGAACTACGTACAGGATGTGTTCCTTGCCTTTATAGAGGAGTGGGGTAGCGAAAATCTCGACATCAATGAGGCGACCTTTTTTGCACCAGTGTTGAGCGACCCCCTGCCAAGTGCGGTGCTGGCGGATGGCCTCCAGAGAGTCTTTAACCTTTTGAAAATGGTCGGGATGAACAAGCTGTTGGGGAGGCAGTTGTAAAATCTCCTCGCGGCTGTAGCCGTGTATTCTGCAAAAGGCGGTATTGACTTCAATCAGGTGTTCTTCGTGGGGATCATAAATAGCCAGCCCCTCTGCCACTGACTCAAAGACACTGCGGTATTGGGCTTCCCGTTCATCCAATTCGGCCAGCACCCGTTTGCGATCGCTAATATCGGTGCTGACTAGCACACAGCCCATAAGCTGCTCCTCATCATCCATCAGCGGAAATAGATGAGAGAGCATATAGCGAGGTTGCTCGTCCTTACCGCGAAAGAGAAGCTCCTCGCCGCTGAGGGTTTCCCCTTGCAATACTCGCTCGATTAAGCCGTTCACACGCTGCAGTGACTCTTGCGGATGAAGTAAGGCAGCATAGTGCATTCCGGGGGTCACTTGGGCGGTAGCCAAGACATCTAAGCCTGCCCAATTAGTGGTGAGCAGGGTTTTTTCGCGGGTTAGGGTAACAATGAGTACCGGACAGTTATCCACTAACTGCTGATAGCGGTTCTGCTGCTGCTCAAGGGAAAGGAGTAACTGCCGCTCAGTGGTAATATCGGCAATGAGGGCAATTAAAATTTGGGGGTGCCCTTGGGAATCCCGCACACAGGAGAGGGTGAGGTTGCCCCAAAGGGTGTGGCCGCGCTTGTGCCGGTAGCGTTTGATGATTTGGTAGGTGTTGCGCAGCCCCAATTGACACTCTTCGATCAGGGGTGCTTCTTCCGGCCAGTCTTCGGCAAAGGTTAAATCATGGGCAGTGAATTGAGCCAGTTCCTGAGCAGTGTAGCCAACAAATCGACAGAAGGCGGGGTTACAGTAGGTGAGGCGGTAGCCCTCGGCGGGACTGGTGAGCACAATGCCAACTTGGGCATTTTCAAAGACCGTCCGCCAGCGATACTCACTCTGCTGGAGGGCGCGCTCAGCGGCAATGCGCTCAGTTTCATCCACTAAAATGCCTTCGAGGGCGATCACCTGCCCCGCTGCATCGTAAACCCCCTGGCCATACTCGTGCACCCAACGAATGGAGCCATCAGCATGGAGAATGCGATACCCCACATCAAAGGGCTGGCCGCTCGCTAAGCCCTCATGAATGATCCGGTTGACGCGATCGCCATCCTCGGGGTGGGTAATACTGGCGTAGCTGCGGATGTGATTGCCAATTAACTCCGTGTGAGGGTAGCCCGCCAACTTACTAAAGGTTGGACTCAGGTACTCCATCGTCCAGTGTTCATCGTTCGCGCAGCGATAGAGAATCGCCGGCAGATGATCCACTAGGTTCCGGTAGCGTTGCTCACTTTCGCGCAGCCGTAGTTCCTGTTCCTTGGCCTCGTTAATATCAGAGATTAACCCCACTGCCGTTAGCCCCCCTAGGTCAGGGTTAAATTCACGGCGATCGCACACCCACACGTAGTGCCCCCTAGCGTGCTTGATGCGATACTCGAGCACAAAACAGGCCGCCTGCCGTTGACTAAGGCCGATTGCGTCGGCAAAGGTCGCCCGATCCTCTGGGTAAATGAGGTGTTGCCACCCCTGTAAAGTCAGCGGCAGGTCACTTAGGGCATACCCCAGCACCCGTTCACTGTTGCCGCTCCACTGGCAGCGATCGCCAGAGCACTCCCAAAACAAGTGCTGTCCGAGGTTGGTGAGGGTGCGAAAGCGCTGCCACCATTTTTCTAATTCGCTGACTTGCGCCTGCTGCAAAATGCGGCTGCGTTGGTGCTCGGTAATATCCGTTAAAATCAATGTAAACCCCGTGGGGTCTGGAGTCAGGTTTGCTTGCCACCATCGTTGATCGGTGGGGTCATAACAGTTCCATTGCTCAGCCCGCTGAGTTTGCAGCACGTTGCGGATGCGCTCTTGAGACACCTGAAAGGGAATGCCTAGCAGTGTATCCAGAGGTGTGCCCACCATACTACAGGCCAAGTGCCCCACCAACGATTCTGCGGCTGCATTAGCGAAGAGAACGACCCCCTTGCGATCGCCCGCCAAAACGGGGTGGGGAAGCCGTTCCAAGATCTGCGCAAGAAAAGGATCAGAGCCGTTCATAGAGGTGGCTTGCGGGATGAAAAAACGGGAACAACAACGATAAATACAAGTAAATACAAAAGGTGATTAACGTTCACCTTGAGAGTGCTAGCTATGTATAGGTACCTAACGGTATGCCATAAGTCTTAATTCCTATACTATCTCCCTGACTCCGAAATAGCCCTCATCTGCCGCTAGTGAACCCTAACACCGCTCCTGTTGCAGGCAAGCTCAGGGTTGCGAGAGAGGCTGTCGCGATAAGATAGAAAAGAAATTCTTTACCTTGACACTTACACCCCAATGACACAACTAGACTGGCTTGCCCAAACCGACCCCCTTGTGGCTGCAATGGTACAGCGAGAAGTACAACGACAGCAGCACCATCTAGAACTGATTGCCAGTGAAAACTTCACCTCCCCGGCGGTAATGGCCGCCCAAGGCACCGTTTTGACCAACAAGTATGCGGAAGGGTTACCGGGCAAGCGGTACTACGGTGGCTGTGAATTTATCGACGAAGTTGAGCAACTCGCCATTGATCGGGCAAAGGAGTTATTTGGTGCTGCCCATGCCAATGTCCAACCCCATTCTGGTGCCCAAGCAAATTTTGCCGTTTTCTTGGCACTCTTGAATCCGGGGGATACGATCCTCGGAATGGATCTATCCCATGGCGGGCACCTGACCCACGGCTCGCCTGTCAATGTCTCTGGCAAGTGGTTCAATGTGGTTCACTACGGCGTCAGTCCCGATACAGAACGCCTAGATATGGATCAAGTGCGGGACTTGGCACGGCAGCATCGCCCTAAGCTCATTATTTGCGGATACTCCGCCTACCCACGGGTGATTCCCTTTGAGGCATTTCGCGAGATTGCTGATGAAGTGGGTGCCTATCTCCTAGCGGATATGGCGCATATTGCTGGCCTAGTTGCTACAGGGCACCACCCCAACCCTGTGCCAGTGTGCGATGTGGTGACCACCACCACCCATAAAACCCTGCGCGGCCCGCGGGGCGGCCTCATCCTGACTCGCGACGCTGAACTGGGCAAAAAACTGGATAAGGCCGTTTTTCCGGGTACCCAAGGCGGCCCCCTCGAGCATGTCATTGCCGCCAAAGCTGTAGCTTTTGGGGAGGCTCTCAAGCCTGAATTCACTGCCTACTCTGGCCAAGTGATTCGCAATGCCCAGGCCTTGGCAGCGGGTCTGCAAGCCCAGCGGCTGCGCCTCGTGTCTGGCGGCACCGATAATCACCTGCTGCTGATTGACCTGCGTTCAGTGGGCTTAACGGGGAAAGAGGCCGATCGCCTCATGGGAGAGATCAACATCACGACGAATAAAAATACCATTCCCTACGATCCCGCCTCTCCCTTTGTGACCAGTGGCCTGCGTCTGGGAACGCCAGCATTGACCACCCGTGGCATGAAGGAAGCTGAGTTTGCCACCATTGCAGAGATCATTGGCGATCGCCTCCATGCCCCAGCAGATGAAACCGTAAAACTCCGCTGTCGCCAACGGGTGGCCGAGCTGTGCGAGAAATTTCCGTTGTATCCCCACTTGCAATTGCTACAACCAGTGCTAGCCTGAGAGGGAACTGTATCCATCGTTTAACCGCAGCGGATGCTTTACCACCTCATTGCGTTTATTGCCGCCATTGCCGTTGTCTTACTGGTGACCCCTGTTGTCAACGAACTGGGCCATAAGACTGGGTTTGTGGATCGCCCCAACGAGCGGAAAATTCACACCCGCCCCATGGTGCGCCTTGGCGGCATCTCTATTTTTTTAGGCAATCTGGTCGCCTTGCTCCTTGTCTGGAATGCCGGTGGTTTCGGGGTGATGCCCCAGCCTGCGGAGTACGAAATTTGGGGAGTTACCCTTGGTGGTGTGGCCTTTTTCCTGATTGGCCTCGCGGATGATCTACTCACATTACCTGCCCTGCTGCGCCTAGTGCTTCAGTTTGTTGTGGCCGGCATTGTCTGGGCCGTTGGGGTCAAAATTCGGATCATCACCGTCCCCTTTTTCGGCATTATCGACCTAGGCTGGTTGAGCCTACCCCTCACTACCCTATGGCTGGTGGGCATTGCCAATGCCATTAACTTTATTGATGGAGTTGATGGCTTGGCCGCTGGTGTGTCCGGTATTGCTGCCTCCTTGATGCTTTTTGTCTGTATGCTCCTTGGGGAACCAGAAGCGGGGTTGATTGCCGCCGCCTTGGCCGGCGGTGCCCTTGGCTTTTTGCGCTACAACTTCAATCCCGCAAAAATTTTCATGGGGGATGGCGGTGCCTACTTTATGGGCTTTACCTTGGCCGGGATTGGGGTGATTGGCTTGGTGAAAGCCTATACCGCTGCAGCTATTTTATTGCCCTTGTTAATTTTGGCTGTGCCCATTGTGGATACCTCGACGGTGGTGGTCAACCGCTTGCGCCAAGGTCAGTCTCCCTTTGCCCCGGATAAAGGGCATCTCCACCATCGCCTGCTCAGAGCAGGACTGTCCCAGCGGTTAACAGTTCTCTTTATCTATTGCCTAACGTTTTGGGTGGGCAGTGTGGCCATGGCACTGGCGGGGCTGCCGGGGGGCTGGGGCTATGCGGTGGCAGCATCATTGCTAATGGGGTTTGCCACTTGGTATGTCTGGCAGCGGATCGGCACCAGCGAGAACGATTAAGGCCATGAATGCAGAAATTATTTGCGTGGGCACGGAACTGCTTTTGGGTGAAATCCTCAACAGCAATGCCCAATTTTTAGCGCAGCAGTTAGCGAGCTTAGGTATCCCCCACTACTATCAAACCGTCGTCGGTGATAATCCAACCCGCATTAAAAAGGTGGTGGCCATTGCCTGCGATCGCGCCCGCCTGTTAATTTTTACGGGTGGACTGGGCCCCACCCCCGACGACTTGACCACCGAAACCCTCGCTGACTTTTTCCAAGCCCCCCTCGCAGAACGCCCCGAGATCATTGCTGACTTAGAGCAGAAGTATGCCCATCGCGGTGGCTTTAGCCCCAGTAACCGCAAACAAGCCTTACTGCCGGTGGGTGCTGATATTTTACCGAACCCCATTGGCAGTGCACCAGGGATGATTTGGCAGCCGCGTACTGGCCTAATCATCATGACCTTTCCGGGGGTGCCCGCAGAAATGAAGCAGATGTGGCATGACACGGCTGTTCCTTTTCTGCGCTCGCAAGGATGGGGGAAAGAAATTATTTACAGCCGAGTGTTGCGCTTTTGGGGGATCCCAGAATCGGTCTTAGCAGAAAAAGTGGCTGCCCAAATCGCTCGTCCCCACCCGACCGTTGCTCCCTACGCTGGTAATGGCGAAGTCCGACTGCGTATTACCGTGCGCGCCAGTAATGAAGCGGAAGCCCAGCAACTGATTCGTCCCGTTGAAGCAGAGATTCGCCAAATTGTCGGGCTAGACTGCTACGGCGCTGATGACGATAGCCTTGCTGGCTGTGTGGCAACGCTGTTGCAGCAGCGGCAACACACCGTGGCGGTGGCGGAGTCCTGTACCGGGGGAGGGCTGGGGGAACTGCTAACCCGTATTCCCGGCAGCTCTGACTACTTTCGGGGCGGGGTGATTGCCTACGGCAATGCCATCAAAGTTGAGGTACTGGGAGTAAATTCTGAGGATTTAGAACGCGAAGGTGCTGTGAGTGCGACGGTGGCAGCGCAAATGGCGGTGGGGGTTAAAACCCGCCTTGGCAGTGACTGGGGAATCAGCATCACCGGTATTGCTGGGCCTGGGGGGGCAACCCTTACTAAACCAGTGGGGTTAGTGTATATTGGCGTGGCGTTGCCAGAGGGTGAGGTGATCACCCGTGAATTTCGCCTGAGTGCTCAGCGCGGACGAGAGTGGGTACGGCATTTGAGTGCTATGAATGCCCTCGATGTGCTGCGGCGACAGTTGCTAAGCCAAGTATGAGCCACGGTCTTTTCTGGTTCCCTTTGTTGGCGGTATTTCTGACCCTTGCTCGCCTAGGGTGGGTGGAGTACCGCAAGCTAGAGTACTACCGTCACTGGGCAAAGGAGTTTGAGCACAGTAAGTACGATATTTTGGCGGTGCTAGGGCAGCGGGGCGATCGCCTAGTGTGGGGAAAGCCAACACGCCAAGGGATCATCCAGCTTCAGTCCTGTGGTCTAGAGGAGATAACAGCAATTAGCGTTATGGCCGGGGGCCAACCCTTAGACAATGACACTCCCGATACGCAGAAATCATCTGGGCGAATTGAACTGGTCTTGCAATCCTGTGCTGGTGTGGCCTATCGAATTCCCTTTACCGAGTTACCCTTAGCTCTAGCGTGGCGCGATCGCCTCCGACAGATGGGTGAAACTTTACGGGTAGAATAAGGTCGCCCTCCATTTTTATATATCCCCAAAAGTTATGAAAAATGTCGTGGCCTTGGTGCCCGGTGGAATTGGCGATCAAATTTTATTTTTCCCCACCCTCGACGATCTCAAAGCGCACATTCCAGAGGTGCAAATTGATGTGGTCGTTGAGCCACGGGCGGTGGCAGCTTATCAACTTAGCGCATCCGTAGCGCGGGTCATTCCCTTTGATTTCAAAAATCGCAATGCCCTAGCAGATTGGGCCAACCTCATCGGCACTCTGCGAGATGCCGAATACGAGGCTATTCTTTCCCTAGGGCGCAGTAAAGCGGTACGCCTGCTCCTGTGGCTCACTGGCATTCCCAAACGGGTGGGATTTGCAAGGCTCAATCCCTTGGGGTTACTCACCGATGCCGTGCCCGTTAACTTAGACCAGTACAGTGCAGCCGTGTACCATGACCTGCTCAAGGCGTTTGGCATTACAACCCCTTGCCCCTTGCCCAAGGCAGTGCTCAAGCCGGACGATCAAGCGTGGGCGATCGCTGAGCGGCAACGGTTAGGGGTTGCTGAGAGCTATCGTCTCCTCCATGGTGGCTCCAGTCAGATGGCACTGGCAAAAGGCATCAACAAAATTTATCCGCCAGCCGCATGGGTGGAGGTGTTGCAAGCTCTCCAGCAGCAGCAGCCCGACCTGCCCTTTATTGTGGCCTGTGGGCCAGAGGATCAGGCATGGGTCACAGCCCTCAGCCAAGCCCTACCGCAGGTGCGCGTCACCCGCCCTCCTGATTTGGGTAAACTTGCCGCCCTCATGGCTCAGGCACAGCAGATTCTGTGCACCGATAGTGGCCCTATGCACATTGGGGTGGCAGTGGGCACCCCCTTGGTAGCGCTCTTTGGCCCCACGGATCCAGCAAAACTGCTCCCTGCGGATCCTCGCTTTCGTGCGATCAAGTCCCCCACGGGCAATATGGCAGATATTCCCGTCAGCGCAGTCATTCAGGCCGCTTGCCATGGCTAGAGGTGCTGTTTTCTTAGATCGGGATGGGGTGCTCAATCAGGAAATCGGGTATATCCACCGCCTTGAGGATCTACAGTTACTACCCGGTGTCGCTGAAGCGGTGCGGCGCTTAAATGAACAGGGCTGGTTTTGCTGTTTGGCCTCCAATCAGTCAGGGCCTGCCCGTAACTACTACGGCATTGACCATGTCCATGCCCTCCACGAGCGCCTGCAAAAACTACTATGGGACACCGCTGGTGCCGTTCTGGATGCTATTTATTTCTGTCCAGATCTGAGCCGTCCCGAAGGGGGGGTGGTCAGCGACTATGCCGGATGGACCACATGGCGCAAACCCAATACGGGGATGCTGGTGGCGGCAGCTTGGGATCACGATCTTGACCTAACCCGCAGTGTCATGGTGGGGGATAAGGCCACCGATATTGATCTGGCGCGTAATGCGGGCTGCTATGGCATTCTGGTGCAAACGGGCTTTGGCCAGCAGGTGCTTGCAGGGCGCTACCAGCACCCCAGCCAACCGGACTATATTGCTACTGACTTACAGGCTGCCGTAGAGTGGATTCAAACCCACTTGCCCCCACCTAGCCATGCCCCATAAGGCGTCCCCCAAAGCGGACTCTACCAAATTTCCCCTAGTGCTGCTGGCATTGGTGGTTTTGGGTTACATTCTTGTGGGTTGGCATTTATCTGCTTACCCGTGGATGTGGTCAGCCTACGCCTGCATCTTGGCAGCCATCCTCACCGTTGTGGTGGTATGGGGCACCTCCAACTTTTTTCGCTCCATGCAAATGGGGCCACGCAGTGTTGTGACCATGCTGATTCTCAGCACCATTGTCACGCTTTTCGTTAATGCCTTTGCCATCTTTAGCTTGATTGCTATCCTCATGAGTTCTGAAACCCTCGTGCGTATCGAAATGCGTGCCGCAGGCTACCGCAACTGGCAAATTATGATTGTGATCATGCAGATGGCAATTTTAGGGGTGTTTATTGGCTGGACGATCGGACGCTATCTGCTGCCGCAGGCGATCGCCTAGGGGTATCTCAATTGCTTGCACCCGCTTAACGGCTGCCGCTCTAGCGACCCGCAGGCGGGAAATAAATAACAGGAAACACACAGCGGCGAATAATATCTCCGGCAAAGCTAGGGATAGACAGCTCCCAGATTTTACCCACTGAGGCTGAGGAAACCGCGATGGCATGAATATCGCGATCGTGCGCCGCCAATTGCGCCTCGACAATGGGATTCCCAACCCGGATTTCTGTCTCAACGCTTAGGCCGTAGCCGGTAAATTCATTTTTTAGCTCGGCAAGGATTTTTTCTGCCCGTGGCCGTTCTTCGCCCACCCCCAGTTCCCCCTGACCTGCATCGCTGATAATCCAGCACAGTGCCATTGAAGCAATACCCGTACCCGTCTGACGCTTTACCCCTTGGCGTAGCTGCTGGATCAGATGCTGCGCCGATGGGCTGTGGTCGTAGGGCACTAGCAGATTTCGGAACAACTGCTGGCAGCGCAAATTTAATTCTGCTCTGGTGAGAACCCATAGTAACTGTGGGCGGAAAATCATCACCGGAATTTTAATCCGCTGTAACACCCCAATGGTGGTACTGCCAAAGAGTTTTTCATCCAAGAGGTTACGAATAGGACGACTAACCAACACCAGATCAATCTGGTGCTTTTCAACGGTATCAAGGATGGTATCGGCTGGGCGGCGATTATCAATAATGACGTCAGCCTTGATGTTAGCTGGAACCTGCGTAGGGTCAATTTTCAGCGACTGACGAGCGCGTTCAAGTTTTTGCTCCCGCAGCCGTGGCTTGTCGCCATCGTCATCAATGGGGCAGGCATGAAGGAACACTAGCTTTTCGATACCTGCTGCCGCTAGCGCGTCAATATAGGTTGTGAGCTTGGGCAGACCATCGTGTAGATCGGTTGGAACGAGTAAGTTCTTAAACATTGCTGCCCTATTGCTCCCCGATGCCATACTCTAATTGCAGATTACCCTAGGAGCATGGTGTTGCGCTAGTAGTCCCAGCGTTAGAATTGTAGGTGTTGAGGATGGAAGGTTCTACAATTTGGGAAGCTATCGCCTATACTGGAAAACCTCTCGCTGGCGGAGTGCGCATTTCCGAGGTGAGCCAATCGGCGAGGGGCAGGGGAAGCGGTGCCTTGTGTCGTTCCGGTAAGGCAAGGCAGACATGGTGAGTTTGAGCAACAGCTACGCAGTCGGCCTCTGAACTTAGAACCCTATAGCCTAGCTGAAAGCGACTGCCATCCACGGCCTCAGGAGTGACAATAATGCGCAGGCGATCGCCACAGTAGAGAGGTTTCAGAAACCGTATCTGTGCGTCAGTAATGGGGACGATTAGGCCGCTACCACTAAAAAACTGCCGTAGATCCACTCCCAACTGTTGCAGTAGGTTTTCGTAAGCCTCATGGCAAAACCGCAGCACATTGGCAAAATAGACAACCCCTGCCGCATCAGTATCGCCAAAGTGAACGCGGCATTCGTAGGTTTCAAGCTCCATTCCTCACCCTCCTCAAACCAACAGCAACGCGTAAGCTATGAGGGCACTGCCAATGGGAACGGTCAGGTTATCTAGCCCTCGCCATGCCACTAGTTCAAGAACCGTTGCACTTAGCCCCACCACCGGGGCAACCCACCAGAGACCTAAGGGGGCAAGTGGGGCAAGGGAGAGCGCTGCCACAAGGCTGCTAATCAAAAACATGGCAATGGTTCCTTCCCAGCTTTTGGTGGCGCCAGCAATAGAAAAAGGGTGGTGGCCAAAGTTAATGCCTACCAATGCAGCGAGGCCATCTCCCCACGCCATAATCAAAACCCCTAAGACCGCAAGCTCCGGAAGTTTATCCCAAAAGAGTGCCATGAGACTACCGATACTGACGGCATAAAAAAAGGTGCCCCAGCTTTGCCTACCCACGCTACTAATACTTTCGAGGAGGGGCATCCGATAGGAAAGCAACGTGAGGCCAGCGGCAATAAGGGCGGCAATAATGCCCCAACTGGTGGGAACTCGCAAGACATAGGCAATGAGAATAACTTGCCCTGCACCGATATGCACCACTTTCCGAGACCACTCCTTAGCATCGGGAAACCAGTAATGCACAAGCTCCGCTGCCAACAGTACCAGTCCTAGCCAACTGGTGACCCACAGGGCTGCCCACAGGGCTGACATCGTGCTCATGGGGGCGGTGTCTGAGAAAAAAACTGCTGCACAATTGTGAAGATGCGATCGCTGGCGTGACCATCTCCAAAGGGGTTAATGGCGTTGGCCATACGGTTGTAGGCCGCAGGATCGTTAAGCAGTTCGAGGGCGGCAGCAGCAATGCTCATGGCGGCAGTTCCCACCAGTTTGGCGGTGCCAGCAGTGACGGCTTCAGGACGTTCCGTTGTTTCACGGAGTACTAGGACGGGCTTACCGAGGCTGGGGGCTTCCTCCTGGAGACCGCCGGAGTCCGTGAGCACGAGGGTGCACCCTTTGATAGCTGCCACGAGGGCAGGGTAGTCGAGGGGTTCGGTCAAAAATACGCGCGGATGTTTGCCTAAGTAGGTTTGCAATGGCTCGCGTACTGTGGGGTTGCGGTGCAGCGGCAGGAGTAAGGCTGTGTCGGGGAGAGCGTCCAAAATCTGCAAGAAACCGGCGGCAATATCCGCAAGGGGGTCTCCCCAGTTTTCGCGGCGGTGAACTGTGGCCAATAGAACGCGATATTGTTGCCAGTCGAGGCCGGGCACTGTACACACAGGCTGGCGATCGGCCACTTGCAGAAGGGCATCAATAACGGTGTTGCCGGTCAGGTGAATGCCGCCAACCACTCCCGACGCCTTAAGGTTAGCCACGGCTTGGGTTGTCGGTGCAAAGTGTAGCTGTGTTAACTGGGAAATCAGCCGTCGGTTGGCTTCCTCGGGGTAGGGATTGTAGAGGTGGTCGGTGCGTAACCCTGCTTCGACGTGCCCTACGGGAATCTGTTGATAAAATGCGGCAAGGGTCGCGGCAAAGGCTGTGGTGGTGTCTCCTTGCACAAGTACGAGCTTTGGCTGTAACTCTTGATAAAGCTGCTCTAGCCCTTGCAGAGAACGGCAGGTAATCTCTGTGAGGGTTTGCTTGGGACGCATAATCGCCAGATTGCGATCCGCCGTTAGGTGGAACAGGTTCATCACTTGGGTCACCATTTCGCGGTGTTGCCCTGTGAGCACCACGTAGGGGACAAAGTGGGGCGATCGCTGGAACACTTGGATAACTGGCGCTAGCTTGATTGCTTCCGGGCGAGTACCCAGCGTAATACAGATAGGAATAGGGGAAGCAACCATAAACGCAGCAGCAGACTAAACAAGCGCAACGAGTTCAGCTTATCAAAAAAGGAATAGGCAGAACTGAGCTATCGTTGCTATGTTTGTGATAATTGTGGTTTCGGGATACCCAGAGATCGAGGATCAGCGATAGTGATGGACAATGTTGCAACGAATCGGCAACCGGAGTTAAGAATTGGCTGCGTTCGTCCGGGTCTGTATTGGGGTAGTTATAGCAGTTTATGAGCAACACCCATCGCGTTACGATTCGCGTTCGCCCCCTCAAGCCTGGGGATCCGCCACCTCAAACCTATACGATTGAGGTACCGGAGGATCGCTACATTTTGCACCATGCCGAGAGCCAAGGGCTGACACTTCCCTTTGCCTGTCGCAATGGCGCCTGCACCACCTGTGCTGTGCGAGTGCTCTCAGGGGATATTTACCAGCCTGAGGCCATGGGGTTATCTCCGGCACTACAGGCGCAAGGGTATGCCCTCCTTTGCGTTAGCTACGCCCGCTCGGATCTGGATGTTGAAACCCAGGACGAGGACGAAGTCTATGAACTCCAATTTGGTCGCTATTTTGGTCAGGGACGGGTACAGTTGGGGTTGCCCCTCGATGAGGACTAGGGTATGGCATCAGTAAACTGCTCCCTTCCGGAGGTAGAGCGGCAGCGCTACCTAGAAATTGCTACCGAGGCTGCCCTTGCGGGTGGGGCTGTGCTACAGCAGTATTGGGGAAAGCTCTCAGAGATTGAAGAAAAGGGGCGAGCGGGTGACTTGGTGACCGTTGCCGATCGCCAGTCGGAAGCAGCGGTACTCGATGTTCTGCAGCGCCACTGCCCGCACCATGCCATTCTGGCGGAAGAGTCTGGTTTTTCAGGGATGCAACAGAATGAATTTCTGTGGGCGATCGACCCGTTAGACGGTACTACCAATTACGCGCACCAGTACCCCTTTAGCGCGGTTTCCGTTGCGCTGTTGGTAGCTGGGGAACCCCATGTGGGTGTGGTGTACGATCCCTTTCACCGGGAATTATTTCGCGGGGCGACGGGGCTAGGCGCAACTCGCGATCGCCAACGGATTCGGGTCTCTGACACCTCGGAGCTAAGCAAAAGCCTACTGGTCACTGGCTTTGCCTACGATCGCCGCGACACAGACGACAACAACTATGCCGAGTTTTGCTACTTAACCCACCTCACCCAAGGGGTGCGCCGTGGCGGAGCAGCAGCCATTGACTTAGCCTATTTAGCCTGTGGTCGCCTTGATGGCTATTGGGAGCGAGGCCTATCTCCGTGGGATTTAGCAGCAGGGGTGGTCATTGTCCGTGAGGCGGGGGGCGTGGTAACCGCCTACGATCAATCCCCATTTGATCTAGCCTCAGGGCGCATTTTAGCCACTAATGGGCATTTACACGCGGCTCTGAGCCATGCCCTACAGCGGGTCAAGCCCCTAGGCTTTGCCTTCTTACCTGACGACTAAGCCCCCTGCCTAGTCAGTACTTTGTGAGTCACTTTGTGGACTTTATCGCTCCCCAAGCCGCTGTATCGCTGTATCAAAGAATTTGCACATCAACGTGGGTGTCGGTGCGATCGCTAAGGGAGCGTGTGGCCACCCCTAGAATCACGGGTTCGGAAACATTCGGTTGAGGATGGCGAATAGTGCGGGCAATCACCACGAGGCGATCGCCCCCTCGTCCCAAACGGCCAAGGGAAAATAAGTCATTAGCTGCCTGCACTAGGGTTGCTTCCAAGGTCTCTGTGGTCACCTCTGGCGGCACTGTAATCACGACTTGGGTGGCACCATTGTCATAAACCAGTGTATATTTGCCCGCCCCGGGGACAGGGGTATGGACAATAGGCACAATACTCAGGGCAAACAGCCCTACCGTCACCACCCCCAAAAAGCCAGTAATACCCACAAACCGAAAACGGACTCCCCAACGCAATAAAAACGCTAGAGCTGTCAGACCTGCCATCACCACTGTGGCAATGCCAACCCAACGGCTATAGGTGGCAAACTCTGTTGGTGTTAGCACTAGTCCTCCTCCTCGTTGCTAATGACGCCATTGTTCTGCTGTTGCTGTAATGCGGCTCGCAGGGTATGCCATGTCAGCGTGGCGCACTTAATCCGCACCGGAAACTGGGCGACCCCCTGCATCACGTTGAGCTTGCGAAACTCTTTTGGGAACTCAAACTGCCCCTTCATCATGGATTGGAACTGCTCAACCATTTCCAGTGCACGTCCCACGGGCTGTCCGCGCAGGGCATCCGCCATTAAATCCGCTGACGCCATGGCGATCGCGCAGCCCTCTCCCTCAAACTTAATGTCTTTAATAAACAACTGACCAGCATCATCCGTGGCCAAGGCCACGGTTAAATCAATAGTGTCACCACAGGAGGGGTTATGCCCCCGCTGCCGCCGATCTACCGGATTCGCTTGCCCCCGATGCCGCGGCTTTTTGTAGTGCTCCAAAATAACTTGCTGATACAGGGTGCGCAGATTGTCTAGAGACATTTACTATACTCTATGCCAAAAGCATATTTTTGAGGGATCAGTTATTCCATTTTACGCTGAAAGCGCCGCCAGACTTTGGAGAAAGAGCGTGAGGGTAGCAGCAGTCCCCACACCAAACATCAAGGAGCGGCCAATGGGAATATTTGCAATATAGAAAATCGAGTAGAGAAAGCGAGCAACGACAAAACTCACACTGGCGATCGCCACCGTTTGAGTCTCTACATGTGTTAAAAGAGTCAGCAGCACCGCCGCCGCAAAGGGCATAAAAGTTTCAAAGGAATTTTCGTGCGCCCACACCGCCCGCTGGGCAAAGGGTGGCAGCTTATCAAACAGCGCCCGAGGGGCAGCCACATCAAACCCTGCCTGCACCCGACCAATCACCACAAAAATGTAGGGAAAATAAATCAGCACCGTAGCAGCAACTAGGCTAGCGGCCAACAACCACCGAATCGTTGGAAACATGTCCTACACGCGCTCCAACACTGGTAATACTGTTTCGCGGGGGGATGTGCCTTGGGCAGACTCCTCACACAGAATCTCACAGGAATTATTTGGACTTTCGATCAACTTCACCTTGTGGAGTGTGGCACCGAGGTCACGAATGGGCTGCCGCAGGACATCGGCAATATAAATCGCAATGTTCTCGGCTGTGGGTACCACCGTCGCAAAGTAGGGAATATCTTTATTCAAAAACGTGTGATCCAGGGGTTCAATCACCCATTCCTTAAGCACTGCTTCCAGCTTCACCAAATCCACAATCATCCCAGTACGCGGATGAATCTCACCCTTGACCGTAATTTCCACATGGTAATTATGCCCATGGCCGTGGGGACGAGCACACTTGCCGTAAATCCGGCAGTTCTCCTCATAGCTGAGTTCCTCAAGGGCAAGGCGATGTGCCGCACTAAAGTGGGTACCAACCGAAAGATAGGCGTCCATAGGGTCTCCAGTGTAGTCCGCCCAAAGGCGGGGGKGCTCAAATAACCGAATCCGCACAAGGGGCAAGTGGGGAGCCAACCGATCCCAAATCGTGCGGGCAAGATGCTCTGTGGTGGGCAGGGTAGTTTGAAACTCCGGCCACACCTCATTGAGGTACGAGAAATTGAGCGGCTCAATCACCTGCTGCCGAATTACCTGCTTCACCTCCGACAAGTTCAGCACCATGCCAAAGGCATCCACGTCTCCCTGCATGGAAACAACCAGTTCATAATTGTGACCATGCCCCGGAAAACGGCTACAAGCACCGAAGTAAGATAGGTTTTGAGCCTCAGACCACTCCGGCAACCAGTAGCGGTGACTAGCCGCAAATTCGGCACGGCGGTTGATAATACAGACCATTACAGCTACTTTGTGAAGATTTGCAACAAGGCGAAAATCTTCCCATATCGTAGCCTATTCTGAGCCACTGCACCATTGGTATTTTTCTAGGTGTGGTCTAAATACCAGTGAGGATGAAGGGCTTTTGACGAACTTGGCTAATCAACCAACGTAGGGTATGGTTGCTCAAGATCGAAATCGGCCCCATGAGCATTAAGGACTTCACCTCAGCACGACTAATTTTGACCACGCCGCCGGGCTTGAGCATGGCGGTGGAGTGGCTGAGATCCCGCAGGGTCGCGTAGGCAAACAGCAGTGGCAGCACGCAGAACATCCGAATCGGTACCGCAGCTTTGGGAACCGAGAGGAGATAGGCTTGGGCTTCGTCAAGATCATGCCATGCCAAGGCAATCAGATCCTTAATAGCAGCGTGGTTTTGCTCTAGGTGTGCCGCACTTAAAATCAACTGGTGACTACTACCTTGCTGCAGGAGGGCATCATTGGGAATATAGATGGAATTTTCGTGCTCTGCATCCCACGCAATGTCTTTGAGGATATTGACGGTTTGTAGGGCTTCCCCAAAAGCGCCACACCGCTTCAGCAGCACTTGGTACTCGTCAACCCCAATGCTGGGGGAATGCTCATGCCATAGATCGGTGAGGAGGTAGCCAACTGTGCCAGCAACGTAATAGCAGTACTCTTTATATTCCTCAAGGGTTTGAATACGGATGCCATTGGGGTGCAGGTTGACAAATTTTTTCATGCCGTGCACCATTTCGCTGACCCATCGCTGAACGTGCTGCTGTGAGCGAATGGGTAGGGTGCGATACAACGCAAAGACTAACCCGGTGTTTTGCACTAACTGCACGTGGGCGGCATCTCCTTCCACGCCACGCGCTGTCTGCCCATAACTATTGGCCAAGGCAGGGCTATCAAAACACTCCAGCAGGTGATCCAACAGTGCTGTTTTGGCTGGAATACTGGCCACAGGATCGTCTTCGATCGTGTCGGCAATGCGACAGATGAGGTAGGCCACGAGAACCGCCCGTCCCAAGTGCCCCGGCAAGAAGCGAATGCTCAAAGCAAACGTGCGCGATACTTGCGGCAATATCTCTTGGCAGAACCGCTCTGCATCCTTGACGGAAACTGGGTTTTCCAGCACCATTTGAATCATACGGGGGGTCACTCCTACACGCATTGATAAAGCACAGCCTAGACCATTAGGATTGAGCAGAATCTATAGTTATCATACTTATTACTCTTTGTCTAGGTGGCCTGTGATAGTTGAGCAGGCGTTTTTACCTGTGAATCGAAATTGTCACCGATTGCCAGAACAATAGCATACGCTCAACAAATAACGGTATCAGATTTGGCGGAAATTGCCTCTCATTCACCTTAGCGGACGATTGATTGTGCCACTCTTTGGACTGGTCAGTTTATGAATCGGCAACTAGTGTTAGTCCCCCAAGGGGCAGAATACAGGGCGGTACAGCGGGGGTTGCGGGGGCAGCGGTTGCGCGGGTGGCAGGTGGTTCCCCTGCGGGCGGGAGCGGCAGCCCTGAGCACACCAGCATTATCGGCAGCGTTGGCCAATGGGCCTACCGTAGCGGTCGTTCTTGGGGTGTGTGGTGGCCTGCAACCACAGGATCCGGTGGGGGAGGTGGTGGTCTATCGCACCTGTCAGGATGAGGCTGGAGCCATGGATTCTCTCGATGGGTTGTTGCTGGCTCGCTTTGGCGATCGCTGGCGATTCGTAAAGGCCATCACCACCCAAGGCGTAATGTGCAAAGCCAAGGAGAAGCAGGCATTAGCAAGGCGGTGGGGAGTTGAGGTGGTGGATATGGAGGGAGTGCTTCTGCTGCGGCACTTGCAAGGGTTGGGAATACCGGTAGCGATGGTGCGGGTGATCAGTGATGGGGGAGATCGCGATCTGCCGGATTTAACCCATGCTGTTGATCATCTGGGAAATTTGCGGCCATGGCCACTCATGGTGGCGATGCTGCGGAATCCGTTGGCGGCGGCCTACCTAGTGCAGGGTAGTTTGCGGGCGCTGGCCGTCTTGGAGGCGATCGCCCCAGAGGTGGTGAGGTGTTTGGCGGATCCTACCCCCGCACCTTTGCCGTAAACCCAGAGGCCTTAAACTGCTCTAGCTGCAAGGGTGTGGGTTGATCGTAGGGCACACTAATGCGAATTTCAAAGTCACTGATGCCGGGGGGAATCTCCTCGATCGCGCCAACACGGGTGCGGTTTTGCATGACTGGATTGCCATTGGCATCGTAAATGCGACCAAAGACATCGGCATCAACGACAGTTTTGCCGGATTTATTTTCTGCTTTGCCAGTAATCAGGTAGCAGTTGGCTTTGAGGGTAGTGCCTCCGGGGGTAACGGCACCGCTGCCCACCTCTGGCGGACAGTCGCGGTAGCTAAGGTCAAATAGGCGCACTTGGATGGCGGCGATCGCCGGTGCTGAGGCTAGGCTCATCCAGCACAGCAACCCCAGCAGTGTACCCACTACCCCCCGCTGTATCCATGGGCATAGGCTTCGCTTAGGCATAGTTTCAGGGCATCGTAGCAACTAGCAACAATTGTGCTTCATTATCCCATACTCAGCAAAACCCAAAGATCTATCGCACCCAAGAGCAGGGTGAAAACGGCTAACGTGCCGTACATCCACGGCTGCGCTAGGGGTTTGATGAGGGCGGTGGGCAGCCCTGTTTGCTGCTCTATGAACCGTAGCATCTTGGTAAACCCCGCCACGCGCATTGGCAGTAAATACGCCTGACCTGAGGTGGTGACCAAGTAGTACACCAGTCCCCCTTGACTGGTACTGCGAGGTTGCACAGCTGTAATCTCGGCCCAGGGCACTTGCCATTGCCGCCGCAACACCGCAGGAACCCAGTGGGGATAGGTGATGCCGATGCCTTGAGGGTCTAGTTCAACCCGCTGGCTCAGTGCCCCCCACAGCGCGAGTGCACCGAGGGCGATCGCTCCCCACAGGAGCCACAGCGGTAGCGGCGCAGCGGTATGTTCGGCAAGAAAGGGCAAGGGCAGCGTCAATGCCCCATACAGTCCCATTAAGGTTCCGGAAATGAGGAATGACGTTCGCAAACGCAGTGTAGGTTTAGCCATCGTTCTGGGCAGACTCCTAATAGAATAGCCATGTAGCAAATGCGTACTTTGTGCCCCGTACCACCGGCAACGCGGCGTGGGGATGGGTATAGTAGGCGGGAAACACCACCACATCCCCGGTGCGGGGGCTAACCTTGACCCCTTGGCGATCGAAGTAGGTTTCACCCCCCTCGAACCCATCGTTGAGATAGCCCACCAGACTCACATCTCGGGTGGGAATGCCTTGCTGCATTTCCATTTGGCGGCTGGCAAGGAGCAGGTTATCCACATGGCGACGGTAGCCTTCCCCCTCGTGATAGCGCAGAATGCCAAAGTTTTCCACGTTCGGAAAGCGGATACCGTAGTGCTGGTACAGCACAATTTGAATGGTCTGGGTGTGCTGGAGCAGCAATTGGCGACTGGCGGCTTGCTGCGGGTGGGATGGGTCAAATCGTACTAAACTGCCACCGCGTACGTCCTGATCCACCGTACCCATTAAAATCTGGGCAGCCGCAAACCCCGCTGCTTCCGCCGTTGCAATAATCTGTTGGCAATGGGATGGGGGAATCAAGGCTTGAAACAACAGGATGTCACTGCCGAGATCTAGAATCTGCAACGGGGAGGTGGCCGCCGCCATCATGCACTCCTCTTTATCCCGAAGGAGGAAGGACGCTCAATACCAACTAGCGATGACTGTTGCACCTCAATCCTCCCAATTCGTCACCTAGCGCAGAGCCGCCAGCAAGGCTTCCTCTAGCTCTTGCCGCAGGGGTTCGGGGTGAAGGTCAGCAAGCTGTTCCAAAGCAAAGGCTTTGACCAATAGATCTCGCGCCTGTCGCTCATCCAGACCCCGACTCCGCAGATAGAAAATATCTTCAGCGGCCAACTGGCTGACGGTGGCACCGTGGGAGCACTTGACATTATCGGCCACAATTTCCAGTTGGGGTTTTGTATCCACCCGAGCCTTATCAGAAAGAAGTAGCGTCCGATTTAATTGGCTGGCATCGGTGAGCTGCGCCTGCTGCGGTACGATCACTTTGCCGTTAAAAATACCGTGGGCGCGATCGCCCAAAATGCACTTGTGAACCTGTTCACTGCGGCTATGGGGGGCTTGGAACAGAACCACTGAGTGGGTATCAACAATCTGGTCGTTCATGCCAATAGCTAAGCTTTTGAGGCTAGTGGTCGTAGCCGCGGCGATCGCCTGAATCTGCCAGTGATGACGACTGAGGCTGCCGCCGAGATCAATGGCGTGCCCCCGATAGCGACTGTTGCGATCTTGGCGGATGGCGGTGTAGCCAATATGCAGGGCAGTGGGGGACTGGTGTTGAATCCGCACGTGATTAAGGCGAGCATTCGCCGCTATCTGAAGCTCGGTGACACTATTGGTAAACTGCTGGTCACCGGTCAGGGACATAAACCGCTCAATTAAGGTGGCCTCAGCATTGGCGGCCACCTCTACCCACAGTCGGGGTGCCACCACGCTCTGCTGCTGACGGCTACTGACGTAAAAAATTTCAATGGGGTCAGCAATGGGGTACTCTACCCGCAAGGCAATTGCCTCGGCCAATAGGGCAGCATTTAAGTCGCTGAAGACCTCTGGAGTGACAATGCTACCTACGGCTTGGGGAGGGGGTATTTTTTGTAGGCGATCGCTACTGAAGCGGGATAGCTCGGCACAATAGTGGCCATCAATAAGAACGAGTTGTGCCGCCGTAGCAAAAGCGCGTTCGCACAGTAAATGCCGCACTTCAGCAACAATCTCAGGGGCAAGGGGGGCAATCGGTGCCTGAAAAGATCGCGATCGCAGCCGTGATAGATCGGTAAACCGCCAGTCCTCCTCTCGTGGGGTAGGCAGGTGCTGTTCCCGTAGGCGGGCAATCGCCGCTTGCCGCAGTGCACTTAAGGTCGGCTCCTGAAAAGCGGGTGCTAAAGCCAGCAGATGCTCGAGTTCATTTTGCGCAGGCACCAACGGTAGATCCGCCTGATCTGAGTTCGCTACAACGGTAATCGTCATGGGGTGACCACCTCCTCTTCCCGCACCCAGTCATAGCCGCGTGCTTCTAGTTCTAACGCCAACTCCTTAGAGCCAGTAAGGACAATGCGTCCGGCCTCCATGACATGGACGTAATCCGGCACAATGTAGTCCAACAGTCGTTGGTAGTGGGTAATCAACAAAATACAGTTATCTGGAGTTGTCAGTTGATTCACCCCATTGGCCACAATTCGTAGGGCATCAATATCTAAACCCGAATCCGTTTCGTCAAGAATCGCTAGCGTTGGCTCTAACAAGGCCATTTGCAAAATCTCGTTGCGCTTTTTCTCCCCCCCTGAAAAGCCTTCATTTACCCCTCGCTGCAGGAAGCTATCCTCCAACTTAACAAGGTCAATTTTTTGGCGCACCAAATCATCAAAATCAAAGGCATCCAGTTCCTCGCGCCCTAAATGCTTCTGTTTGGCATTGTAGGCCACCCGCAAAAAGTCCAGATTACTCACCCCCGGGATCTCTAAGGGATACTGAAAGGCTAAGAACACTCCCTCCCGTGCCCGTTCTTCAGGGGGCAACTCCAGAAGATTTTGACCCTTGTAGCGGATGTCACCACCGGTGACCGTGTAGTCAGGGTGTCCCGCTAAAATTTTTGAGAAGGTACTTTTACCGGAGCCATTGGGCCCCATGATCGCATGGACTTCGCCCGCACGGATCGTCAGATTTAATCCCTTGAGAATTGGCGTGTCCTCTACATTTGCGGTGAGGTCACGCACCTCTAAGATCACTTGACTGTCGGGACGAATCACGCCTTACCTCCATTGATGGCCGTTGGTCATGAATTTATATTTCCTTAATGTAGCGCAGTTAGTTCGCGGATTGTGATTGAGGTTGTTGGTAGCAGAGCATTGCTTACAGCAGAAGCGGGCGATCGCTGGCTTTAGGAGCCATTGCACACAAGTCAACCTTGAGCGCCGTACTATGGGGCATGGATGACCCTGTGTTGATACCGCCTCTGATTAAAAGTATCTAATTATACGATTTTCACCACCGATCTGAAAGAACCCATATAGACGGAGCTTGAAGAATTGTTCAAGGGTCTTCAAATTAGTTGGTTGCGCCATAAGGGGATATGACTGTCTTGACTTGAAACCCGCCGCGATCGCCACTGAGGTCATTGATTAAGCCAGCAGGATTGCTTAGCTTGCATTGTGGATCATAAATAAAGCAAATGAGTGTGTGAAATCTGTGACTAGTGTTTCGATAGACTTCAAAATCGATGGCTAAATCTTCTACAATTTCTTTTTGAGATTTTGCACGTGTCTGTTTGACTTCAATAGCGCATCTGTGATCAACCAATAAAAAATCAATACGGTACCCATGAGAATAAGTCTGCGGAACTGTGTACTCACGCCTGATGTCAGGTTTGCCAGATTGATGATTTTTAAGTTTCTGTTTGAGAAGTTGTTCTAGAGCATCTTGTACATCTTTTTCTCTAAGGTTTTGAATGTTTAACTGCTGACCAGCTAAATCATGAAATTGTTGGCATATTTCTATAATTTTACTAATGCTATCTTCACAAGGGTCTGGGAAGAGTTTTTGTCTAATAGCTTGTTGAGTTTGTTGTATTGTTTGCAGATGATTTGAAATATCCTGCCTAAATTCACTGATTTCATTTTTCAAGCTATCTTGAAGCTAAGCATTTGCGGCTGGAAGTAAGTTGCCTCTAATCTGCTCCTGTAGCTGATTGAGTGATGTCCGTAGCTCTTGCTGACTCTCTTCAATGTGGGGTCGTAATTGCTTCAGCAGATTCACATCCCGCACAGTGGCTTGTTGCTGCCGTTGTATGGAGACCCATGCTGCCCCAACCGTAACCGACAAACCACCAGCAATAACTCTAGGATGACCATAGCCAATGCCAATGGTGGCGATCGTCAAACCACTTAAAACAAGGCTATCCGGCCACTTAGATCGAATATGCGACCATAACTGACGAGCAGGGGGCTGTGCAGAGCGTTCTGTTTTTCTCTGAAACATATTATATTTACAGCAGGGTTTGTGGATGACTATAGCAGATCGTTGGCAACCGACAACAACTAGGAATATATTATTTTGTTAATTTTTCATTTAAAATTTGATATGACATTTTCTGTACTGAATCATGTCGCACGGAGGGTAGGCTGGAAAGCACGCTTTGCTGGCGCAAGCCGCTACCATACTAAAGTCCCACCCTCAGGTCTCGGCAACGATAGAGCCATGCTCCATGTTCGATTTCTGTCTTGGCTGACGGTTATGGTAGGGTTGGTCATTCTTCCCATCCGCGCCAACAAAGCAGCAACCCAGAACCTGCAAGCCATGGTGGTAGCGCCCCATCCAGCGGCGGCAACCGTGGGGGTTGAGGTGCTCAGGGCAGGGGGAAATGCCGTGGATGCTGCGGTAGCTACGGCGTTGATGATCTCGGTGGTGGAGCCGTTTTCCGCAGGGATTGGTGGCGGTGGCTTTGCCCTTGTCTATGATGCCTCGTCCCAGGACATTACAGCCTTAGATTTTCGTGAGCGGGCGCCCTTAAGCGCAACCCCTGCGATGTATTTAGACAGTGCCGGAAATCTAATTCCACGAGCCAGCTTAGATGGGGTGCTAGCTGCTGGGACGCCAGGAACGATTGCTGGTTTGGCTGCTCTGCATCATCGCTATGGTAAGCTCCCTTGGCGGCAGCTTGTTGCACCTGCGATCCATGCGGCAGAAGAGGGATTTAGCGTCACAGAACGCTATCGGCGAGCAGCGACCCTCCGTCTTGCGGTTCTCCAAGCAGATGCCACTGCCCGACAGATTTTTCTTGATCAGGGGCAAGTGCCAACCCTCGGCACTGTTATCCGCCAGCCGGATTTGGCCAAGACGTTAGGGGCGATCGCCACCAATCCCAATAACTTCTACAACGGTTGGATTGCCACAGCCATTGCTGATTTCATGGGGCAATCGGGGGGAAAAATGAGCCGCGCTGATTTGGCCAGTTATCAACCCATCTGGCGATCGCCAGTGTGCGGTCGTTATCGCGGCCTCCAGGTCTGTTCGATGCCGCCCCCTTCCTCCGGTGGCGTGGCCCTCATCCAAATGCTGAACCTCCTTCAGGCATTGCCACCGGCAACCACACCCACCGATCGCGGCCATCAGCTAGCCAGTGTGATGCAAATTGCCTATGCCGATCGCGCCCACTATTTAGGAGATAGTGATTTTGTGGCGGTACCTATTGCCCTCCTCACTAGCCCTGCCTATGCCCAACAGCGTGCCCGCGAGATTTTACCCCAACAGGCTCGTCCTCAGAGCAGGGTTCGTGCGGTTGATCCGAGCCAATTGCATCGCCCCGAGTCAGGTAATACTAGCCACCTGACTGTGGTGGATACCGCTCGCAATGCTGTGAGCCTTACCTTTACCATTAACGGTGCCTTTGGTGCTGGCGTAGTTGTCCCCCAGACGGGCATTCTCCTTAACAATGAAATGGACGACTTCGCGATCGCCCCTAATCAGCCCAATCTCTTTGGTGTGGTTGGGGTACAGGTCAACAATCAACCCCTTGCTAACGGCATTAGCGGTGGCAAGCGTCCCCTCTCTAGCATGACCCCAACCATTGTTACCCGCGATGGCCAACTGGTTATGGCCATGGGTTCCACAGGGGGCAGCCGCATTATCACTGCGGTGCTGCAACTCCTGCTCAATATCATTGACCACGGACAGGACGCGCCCACGGCTCTGGCTGGTCCTCGCCTGCACCAGCAGTGGGAGCCAGATGTTTTGTTTGTTGAACCTGGGGTATCCCCAGAATGGCTAGCCACATGGCAGCAGTGGGGCTATACCGTGGTACAACCGCAGCCCTGGGGCAATGCCAACCTCATCCGCGTGCTAGATAATGGAACCTTAGAAGGAGCTGCGGATCCTCGCGGTGAGGGGATTGCAGCTGGATTTTGACTGAAACTTGAGGCAATCAATGGCAGAGGTGACCATGGCAGCCCTGGTAGCTGCAGTGCGATCAGGCAACTGGCTCATTAGCTTTCCCACCGATACGGTGCCGGCGTTGGCTAGCCGCTGCGATCGCGGTGAACTGATCTATGCGGCCAAGGGGCGGCAACCAGATAAGCCCTTGATTCTCATGGGAGCGAACCCCGAACAGCTTTGGCGCTTTGTGAAAGGCACTGCTGCTGAATTTAAGCAGTGGCAGGCGATCGCTGAGCGCTACTGGCCGGGAGCCGTAACACTGGTGCTGCCCGCCGCTGAGTTGCCCGTGGGGTTAAATCCGCAAAACACAGGCACAATTGGCCTGCGGGTACCGGCTTGGCCAAGGGCACAGACTCTACTTGAGCAAACAGGGCCTCTTGCCACCACCAGTATTAATCGATCGGGAGAGCCACCCCTCACCGACCTGAAGGCTATCGCTGAAACCTTTCCCCAAGTGCTAACGCTCCAAGGATGGGAGTTGCCCCCCACCCCACCTCAGCCCTCCACCGTGGTGCAATGGCAAGAGGGTGAATGGCAGGTGCTGCGCCAAGGGCAAATCGTGTTTATTCCTTAGTACTGCGAGTCCACCTCCCCAGATGCAACCCGCTCAAGAAGGTCATGGAGAATTTTTTCCTCTTCCTCCGAAATTTGGCCATCCGCAAGCACCGCATCAATAATTTGGCCGTGCTCTTCTAGGGTAAGGATTTTGTCCTCAAGGGCTTTTTCGACGAGGGCTTTAATTTGGGCTGAATCCATGGGAGTGCTCCATGCCGTTTTGCTACATATCATACTGCTTCCATCGCGTTGACCAAAAACACTGGGATACAAGCTCCATCCTGAAGGACAGCTTTTCTTGATGTCTCATATGCTCAATACTCAACTAAGCGTGCTGGCTGTTGCGTATCAGCTCAGAAGAGCCGATGTTACGACGTTGACCAACCAAGGAGTTTTTGCAGGCGATCGCGAATCCAGTCCCCAGCACTGCTCTTGCCAGTAGAGTGAAGTTGTCGTAGGGCATCTTGGTGTTGGGCAATGATATCCTGCCGTTGGGCGATCGCCACAGCAATATCATCTGCAAGGTAAGGATGCTGGGTTAGCAATTGCTCGAACCCCTCCCGTGGCAGCACAAACAAAACCGTATCGGTGGTCGCCATCATTGTCGTTGGGCAGGCAACCCCTAGCATCAAGGGCAACTCCCCAAAGTGATCGCCAACATTAAAGGTGAGCATTTGCTTGAGTTCGCCATCGTGCTCATAAACAGCAGCCATTTGCCCTTTGAGGACAATATAAAAATTCGTTGTAAATTCCTGAGCCTTAAACAAAATCTCGTTTGCCTGCAAATGCTTACGGTAGCCCGCCTCAATTAGAAACCGTAACTGCAAGTCATTCATACAGCTAAAGTAACTCACCTGCTTCAGTAAATGTTTTAGGGAGGGGGTGACAGGGGCAAGGGCTACTGGTTGAGAGGGGTCGGCTGCCGGTTGACATTCTTTAGCAGGGAGATTGTGAATCCACAAATCGC
This sequence comes from Synechococcus sp. PCC 6716, assembly GCF_022570815.1. Classification (NCBI taxonomy): domain Bacteria; kingdom Bacillati; phylum Cyanobacteriota; class Cyanophyceae; order Synechococcales; family Synechococcaceae; genus Synechococcus; species Synechococcus sp. PCC 6716. Next base: position 16,866 of record NZ_JAKLTU010000010.1, on the reverse strand, counting down.
GCTGGGGAAAGGGAATGGAAATATTGTGTTGACGAAAATAGTAGTCAATTTTAAAGTTAAGGCTGCTTTTGATGAAAATACGTCGCTCAATGGCATCGGTCCATACCCATAGTTCAAAATTGAGGGCAGAGTCGCCAAACTCGCGAAATATGACCTTAGGCGCAGGTTGGCTCAGCACCTCTGGTTCAGAATAGGCGATATTCAGTAATACTTCTGTCACTAAAACTGGATCGGTACCGTAGGCCACACCAATGGGAATGTCAATGCGCCCCCGATGAGTCTCATAGTACCAATTCAGCACTGGGCTGTCGGCAAGATATGTGTTGGGCACCACAACATTAGAGCCATTAAACGTCTGAATGACCGTTGCCCGCATCGAAACTTCCTGGACATAGCCGCTAATATTCTCAATTTCCACAAAGTCTCCCACTCGCACTTTGCGCTCAATCAGCAAGGTGAGGCCACTAATGAGGTTGCGGGTCACATCCTGCAATCCAAAACCAATCCCTACCCCCAGACCGCCAATAATCACCGCTAAAGAATCAAGGTTAATACCAACGGCCTGTAGGACAACGATATAACCCAAGGCTCCGCCCGCCCCACTCACCACTGTAGAAATCGCCTCGCGATTCCCTAAATCAAGGCCAAAGCGTGGCAAGACTTGATTTTTCAAAACTCCCTTAAAAAAACGCGCCAAAATGGCGACTAACACCAGTAACAAAATGACCTGAAAGAGCCAGCGAACTGAAATTGGCTCACTGCCAAGCTTCAAAATGGGAGTCTCTACCACTTGTAGAAAGGCATTCCAAAAGCTGAGAACTTCTGGGGGCATGGGTGTTCCTCGTATCGACATCCTCTCCCAGCAACCCTAGTGCGGATGCACGGAGAGTCCTTGGGTCACGCCAGCAATTTCCTGCGTTACCGCCAGCTAGCTAGCTTGGGTAACCCTAGCTGCCCAAAGTCTTTGGCCTACGATACCACAGGTATTGTCGCTGCCCTGTTGCCCAAGGAAACAGATCACGTGTACTGTTGCTACATGACGGGGCTGGCTTGACTTACGGTTAGCTTAGTGTAAAAGCGAGGTCGTTTGACCTGTTTACCGGCAGAATGTGACATCCTCCCGACGCTGACCTTTCAGGTACAGTGCGGGACTTATAGCCCCCTGAACCCCTCAAATTAGCCGTAGCTGCTCAATTTTCAGTTCAGTCTCCTCGGTGAGCTGTGGAGTGATCTCGGTATCGCTGGGGCACAGCGTATGCAGGGCGTTTAATAAGTCTTGCCGCAGTGGCTCTAGCTCAGGATGGTGGTCGAGGTAGAGGTGCAGGGCATGGCTCGGATCGAGGGCTTGTTCTAGGGCTGTACTGGGAAGACGGGCGATCGCCTGCGTATTCACCAGTTGGGGTAAAAAGCTAACGCTGTGGGCATCTGTCAGGGATTGTTGCAGTTCCCCAAGGTTAATCTGCGAGAGTTGATCGCTACGCAGTTGGTAAATCACCCGAATCACAGCACCACGTGTGGGGCGATGGGCGATCGCCGCTAACAATGCGGCTTGGGGATCTCCTTCAATCTCCGTTAGGTCAACTCGAATTGTCTGAAATGGTCGGGTTGGCAGGGGGCAAAACTGAAAGTGGGTTTTACCCTTGTGCAGATCAATCAGGACGTACCCTTTCTCCTCTGCCTCTTCGCCAAAGTCCACCCGCTCAATACTGCCGGGATAGACCACAGGCGGATCATGGCACAGCACTTGATGGCGATGGACGTGCCCCAAGGCGACATAGTCGAAACAGGGGCGAGCCAACAGGCTGAGGGGAAGCGTGAACCCTTTGCCAGCACTTAAGTAGCGTTCGGAACCGTACTGCGCAGTATCCACCATGGCATGAGCCAGTAGCACCGTTGGCAGTGCTGGATCTAGCTGGCGAATTTCGCCCTCAAGAGCAACACTCAGGCGATCCAGCAGCAGTTGATGAACCTCTGCAAGGGACAGCCCCACGGTTTCCGGGCGGGTTAACAGTGCCGAGCGGGTCAACCACGGCAGGGTGATGATTTGAACAGCACCAGCGCGGGTGTGCAGGCGATGGGTGGCTAGGCGATCGCCAACAATAAACCCAGGGACACCGAGGGTGCGGTAAAGGGATAAACTCGCGCCCCCCTGCCCTTGGGCGTGTTGATCGTGGTTGCCCACCAGCAGTACCGTAGGAATTTGGGCATCGGCTAAACGGCGAAACTGCTGGGCAAAGGCTTCGTGAACAAAGGGAGGGGGCGTTGCATCGGGAAAGGCATCGCCCCCAAATAGAACTAAATCCACTGGCTCGGCAAGTGCGCGATCAATGCAGGTGCCCAGCGCAGCAATAAAGTCCTCCAGCCGCGTATTGAGTCCTGTGGCCGGATTGATGTGGCCATGACTGAGGCCACTGCCAAGGTGAATGTCAGAAACGTGGAGGACGTTCATGTCTAGGTAATCACGGTGGGGCGATCGCGGCCCGTTAACCCTTGGATATTGGCCACTTGGTTGGCCAATTCAATGAGATCCGCAAGGGCAACTTGGGCATCCAGGTGCTGGTGGTGGGGATTCGGCTCAAAGCGCTCCAAATACACCCGTAAGGTCGAGCCTTGCGTTCCTGTACCCGAGAGGCGATAGACAATGCGGCTGCCATCGTCAAAGATCAGACGCAGACCCTGCTGGGTACTAACACTGTGATCCACCGGATCGGTGTAGCTAAAGTTATCGGCGATCGCCACGGTGTACGACCCAAAAGACTGCCCCACCATCTGCGGTAGCTTTTGCTCGAGTTGGGTCATCAGGGTATGGGCGCGATCGCTGTCGATGCCTTCGTAATCGTGGCGGGAATAGTAATTACGGCCATAGGTGCGCCAATGAGACTGCACAATGTCTGCCACTGACTGTTGCTTGATCGCCAGAATATTGAGCCAAAATAGCACCGCCCAAAGCCCATCCTTTTCTCGCACATGGTTAGAGCCAGTGCCAAAACTTTCTTCGCCGCAGAGGGTTGCTTTGCCCGCATCCAAGAGATTGCCAAAAAACTTCCAACCCGTTGGGGTTTCGTAGCAGTCAATGCCTAGGGTGGCCGCTACACGATCGGCCGCTTGGCTGGTGGGCATGGAACGGGCAATGCCCGCCAGACCCTCCTTATAGCCGGGCACTAAGGTGGCGTTTGCCGCTAAGATGGCCAGACTATCACTGGGGGTAACAAAGCAATTCGCGCCTAAAATCATGTTGCGATCGCCATCGCCATCAGAGGCAGCACCAAACACCGGCGGATCGTCACCAAAGAGTTGCTGCACCAAGTCATGGGCATAGACCAAATTAGGATCCGGGTGACCCCCGCCAAAATCCGGCAGTGGCACCCCATGTTGTACGGTGCCTGGGGGTGCCCCTAGGCGCGTCTCTAAAATCTGGTGGGCATAGGGACCTGTGACAGCATGCATGGCATCAAAGATCAGGGACAGTCGCCCACCCGTGATGGCATCGTGAATACAGTCAAAGTCAAACAGGCTTTCCAAAAGCGCCTGATAGTCAGCAACCGGATCAATCACCTCAACAACCATTTGCCCTAGGGGGAACTCTCCAAGGGTATGCAGGCTCACATCGGGTGCTGTGTAGATGCTGTACTGGCTGAGGCTACGGCTGCGTTCGTAGATCGCATTGGTGACTTTTTCCGGTGCGGGGCCACCATTGGCGGTGTTGAACTTAACGCCAAAGTCGCCTTGGGGACCGGCAGGGTTGTGGCTAGCTGAAAGGATAATCCCACCAATGGCACCGTACTTGCGGATGACGCAGGAGGCCGCAGGGGTAGAAAGAATTCCGTTTTGCCCTACCTTGACGCGGGAAAAGCCATTGGCCGCCGCCATCTTGAGGATCGTTTGAATCGCTTCAGCATTGAAATAGCGACCATCACCCCCTAGGACAAGGGGTCGCCCTTGGGGATCGCCAATCGTGTCGAAAATTGCTTGGATAAAGTTTTCAAGGTAGTGGGGTTTCTGGAAGACCGGTACTGCTTTGCGAAGTCCGGACGTGCCCGGTTTTTGATCACTAAAGGGAGTCGTAGGAATGACTTGAATACCCATGTCGCGTCCTAAGCCTGTCAAGGCTAGTGTACTGCGAGTTGGGGCGCTGCGGTAGGCAACGTCAAAGAACGTTGGAGGGGTACCATCCCCCAAGCTGCAAGGCGAATCTAAGTAATAGTCCCATCGGTGCGGGCTGGAAGTCGCCCCGCCAATCTAAAAGCTGCACCAGTAGGAGGTAGCCCACCCCCAGCAGTAAGGAAATAACGCCGGTGACGACGGCCACCCATTTTGATGTGGACATCTGTATGCTCCCTATTCGTCCTTCAGCCGCAGAACGGCCATAAATGCTTCTTGGGGCACATCGACACTCCCAATGGCTTTCATGCGTTTTTTACCCGCCTTTTGCTTCTCTAGCAGTTTACGTTTGCGCGATACATCCCCGCCATAGCATTTGGCTAGCACATCTTTGCGCAAAGCAGGAATACTCTCACTGGCAATAATGCGCGAACCAATGGCCGCCTGAATGGGAATCTTAAACTGATGCCGTGGAATCAAGTCTTTGAGTTTGCTGACAAGGGCACGGCCAACGTAGTATGCCTTATCGCGATGCACAATGGCCGCTAGGGAATCCACCGGATCATTGTTAATGAGCAAATCCAGTTTGACCAAGTCGTTTTCACGGTAGCCAATCAGGTGGTACTCCATACTGGCGTAGCCTCGCGATCGCGACTTCATTTGGTCGAAAAAGTCAGTAACAATTTCCGCTAGGGGCAGCTCGTAGATGAGGGTGGTGCGCCCTTGCGTGAGATAGCGCATATCCTTAAAAATCCCCCGCCGTGATTGGGCTAACTCCATCAGGGTGCCGACGTAGGTTTCGGGGGTAATCATTTCCACTTGGACGTAGGGTTCTTCAATTTTCTGGCGGTATTGCGGCTCAGGCAGGAGGCTGGGGTTGTCAATGGTCAGCACATCCCCCTTCAAGGTGGTGACCCGATAGACCACGGACGGAGCGGTAATGATTAAGTCTAGATTGTACTCGCGCTCTAGGCGCTCCTGAATAATTTCCATGTGCAGCAGCCCCAAAAAGCCACAGCGGAAGCCAAATCCCATGGCACTGGAGGTTTCCGGCTCATAGTGCAAGGACGCATCGTTCAGCTTGAGCTTTTCAAGGGCATCCCGCAGGTCTTCAAACTGCGCTGCATCGGTGGGGAATAACCCGCAAAATACCATGGGCTTGGCCTCGGTATAGCCCGGCAGGGGAGCCTTGGCTGGTTTGGTGGCAAGGGTAATGGTATCGCCGACCCGGGCATCTCCTACCGCTTTAATGGCTGCGGCGAGGTAGCCCACTTCTCCGGCGTGGAGGCTCTCAACGGGTGTTTGGTTGGGGGCAAGCACCCCTAGTTCGTCAATCTCGTACTCTTTGCCGGATGCCATTAAACGGATGCGATCGCCCCGGTGCACCACCCCATCCATGACGCGGAAATAGACGATGACACCGCGGTAGGGGTCGTAGTAACTGTCAAAAATCAACGCCCGTAGGGGGTCAGCCACAGTATCTTGGGGCGGCGGCACGAGGTGGACAATCGACTCAAGAATCTCGGCAATGCCAATCCCCTCTTTCGCAGAGGCCAAGACAGCTTGGGAGCAATCTAGCCCCACAATTTCCTCAATTTCCCCCTTCACTCGCTCCGGCTCTGCCCCCGGTAGGTCAATTTTATTGAGGACTGGAATAATCTCAAGGTTGTGCTCAAGGGCAAGATAAACGTTGGCGAGGGTTTGGGCTTCCACCCCTTGGGACGCATCCACGACGAGCAAGGCGCCTTCACAGGCGGCCAAGGAGCGGGACACTTCGTAGGAAAAGTCCACATGGCCGGGGGTATCAATCAGGTTGAGGATGTAGGTTTGGCCATCGCGCCCTGTGTAGGTCATTCGTGCTGCTTGCAGCTTAATGGTAATCCCCCGCTCCCGCTCTAAATCCATATTGTCGAGGAACTGTTCCTTCATGTCCCGCGCATCGACGGTGCCAGTAAATTGCAAGAGGCGATCGGCAAGGGTCGATTTACCATGATCAATGTGGGCAATAATCGAAAAATTACGAATATGGGAAACTGGAACGTCAGTCATAAAAATGCAGCCGCAAACTTGTAGAAATGTTAAAAGGCCCCTGACTTGATTTTGACATACTACTTACTCATACGAGGTTGATTGGGGGTTTGATGACGTGTTGGCGATCGCCTGAGGCACAGGGTGACGTGCTGCTCTAAAGAAGTGAACCTTCTTTTAGGGTAAAGGCGGCAATATGAGCTGCCGCAATTTCTAAACAGGGGCGATCGCGCACAAGGGCAAACCGGACATAGCCTTCGCCGCCTTGGCCAAAGCCAGATCCAGGTGCGGCTGCAATGCCAGTCGCTTTGACCAAGGATTGACAAAAGCCAAGGGAGTCTTGGTGCCACGGCGGGGGGAGCTGAGCCCAAACGTACATGGTGGCGGGTGGCAGGGGTACGAACCAGCCGTGATCTGCGAGGGCTTGGACAAAGGCATCCCGCCGCGTCCGGAACGTCTCGCAAGTTTGGCGCACGCAGGCTTGATCCTCGGTGAGAGCAGCGATCGCCCCGCGTAAAATCCCCGCATACTGGTTAAAGTCAATGACCGATTTCACCTGACGCAACCCAGCAATGCAGTCAGCGCGACCAATGGCAAAGCCAATGCGAAAGCCGCCCATATTGTAAGACTTTGATAGGCTATAAAACTCAATCCCCACTTGGCGATCGCGATCCACCTCAAAAATCGAGGGGGCGCGCTCACGATCAAACACTAAATCAACGTAGGGAAAGTCGTGCACCAGAATAATACCGTGGCGATCGCAAAAGGTCACCGCCTCTTCGAAAAATGCTAGGGGGGCGACTGCTGCGGTAGGGTTATGGGGATAGCTGAGAATCAGGAGTTTGGCCTGCTCACGAACAGCTAAGGGGACAGCCTCTAAGTCCGGTAAAAACTGGTTCTCTGCCCGTAGCGGCAAGGGATAGACCTGCCCGCCTGCCAAATAGACCCCACCCACATGGGACGGATAGCCCGGATCGAGCACAAGAGCATACTCGCGGGGATTCATCACCGCAAGGGGGAGGTGAGCCGTTCCCTCCTGTGAGCCAATCAGCGTGAGCACTTCCCGTTCCGGGTCAACTTTTAGGCCAAATCGCCGTTCATACCACGTTGCCACTGCCACCCGAAAGGCAGCGGTGCTGGCAAATAACTGGTAGCCATAGGTACTCGGATCCTGCAGGGCGGCTTCAATCGCCCTCAGAATATGGGGGGCAACCGGTAAATCCGCAGAGCCTAAGGATAAATCCACAATCGACTGCCCTGTGGCCGCCACGGTTGCTTTAACCCGATCCATGGCATCAAAGACATTGCTGCGGAAGTACCCGAGGCGATCGGCCAAGATCACGCCGCCACCTCCACCTCACTGGAAAGCAAGGCCTCTACAAACTCAAAACTGGAAAACGGTCGTAAATCCTTAATGCCTTCGCCTGCCCCCACAAAACGGATCGGTAGCCCCAACTCTTGAACCACAGCTAAGGCAACCCCCCCCTTGGCCGTGCCATCCAACTTCGTCAAGATCACCCCCGTAAGCTGTGCCGCCTCAGCAAACACCTGCGCCTGCCGCAGGCCGTTTTGCCCTAGGGTGGCATCGAGCACTAGTAGCGATTCAATGGTGGCATTGCTGGCTTTTTTATCAATAATGCGGCGAATTTTTTTGAGTTCCTCCATGAGGTTGGCCTTATTTTGCAGCCGCCCGGCGGTATCCACCAACAGCAGTTCGGTGCCCCGGGCTTGGGCAGCACCGATCGCATCAAACACAACTGCCGCCGGGTCAGTATTTTTACCGGGATTGGCAATAACCTCAACATTGGAGCGTTGCCCCCAAACTTTAACCTGTTCTGTGGCCGCGGCTCGAAAGGTATCCGCCGCCGCAATCAAACAGCGATAGCCCGATTGGCTGGCAATATGAGCCAATTTGCCAATGGTCGTCGTTTTACCCACACCGTTCACCCCAGCGATCAGCCAAATGTTGAGCTGCCCTTTCTGGGGGGCAAAATCTTGGGCATAGCCGTTGCGAAAAGGGGCATCTAGCGTATCGCGCAGAATTTGCTTGAGGTAGGCGATCGCCTGATCGGCGGGTAAGGTCTCTTGGCGAATTTTGGCTTGCAGTGCGGCGATAATCTGATCCGTGGCCTTCACCCCCACATCAGATTGCAGCAGCAGCATTTCAATCTCTTCAACCGCATCACGCCCTAACGGGCCTTGACCCACAATGGAGCGCAGTTGATGCACCAGCCCGCGGCGGGTCTTGCCTAAGCCTTGACGTAGTCGTTGTAGCCACGTAATTTCCTCGAGATCCACCTCTTCAGGGCGACGACCTTGGGCAGCTAACACTTCCGCTGACCACAAAAATCCAGCATCGAGAGCAACCGGTGCCACGGTCTCTGCAGCCTCCGGTTCCTCTGCTGCCACTGGATGTACGATGTCCGGAGGGGGTGCCTCGGACACAGCATCTGGTGGTGCATCGCTGACCTCAGTTGCAGTGATTGTTTCCGCTGTTTCCGTCGTCCTAGGATTCTGGCGCGACTGGATAGATTGCAGAGCCGTTTTCGCCCAATTGAGAAGGCCGCCCTCAGCCGCCTGGGAGTCTGGTTCTAGGTCTGGTGGCGCTGCGGAAGCCTCTGGCTGCGGCGTGGCAACCGTATCAGCGGGTACCTCACTCTCGCCACTACCACCAAACTTACGCCGAAACCAGTTAAAAACCATCCGCTCTTCTCTCTTTATTCCTTCTAGATCAATCCCTGACAGATTATTGTATGTCTCACCGTTGCGGCAATCTGCCGGTAGTTAGTTGTACAGGTAGCGCAACCGATGGAGCCACTGCTCCATGGGGGACTGTTGCGCGTAGACCTGCGATCCCTTGTACTGGCAGGCTGGTGCCATGGCATTATCGTAGCAGACATAGAAAGGTGTGCGACCGATGCAACCGGTCTCCAAAATCAACCTTTACTTGGACGAGGCGGCAACATACCTATGGCACACCGCTAGTCGTTAGTTCCCAAGCCGTGCAGAATGTGGGCAAAGTCTTGCAGTGCCTGCCGGTGGCGATCGCCCGCAACAGCACTAAAATCGTTGTGACCAGCACCCTCAACCCACAGGGAAAATTTGGGGGTGGCCGCAGTGGCAAATAGGGCTTGGGCATGCTCAAAAGGCACGACCTCATCGGCAGTTCCGTGCAGGATTAAAACCGGCACCGGCACCTGCGGTAGCTTGGCTTGATTGGTGAATTTATCGAACGGAAACAAGGGAAAAGGCACCACAACCCGAAAGGCAGAGGTAAACGTGCTTTCTAAGATCAGCCCAGCAACAGGTACGTGGGTCGCCAGTTCTGTGGCGACACCGCCCCCGAGCGATCGCCCGTACAGTATGACCTGCTCTGGTGGAACGTTGAGGGTCTGGGTCAGGTACTTGTAGGCGGCTCTGGCATCTTGGTAGGCATTGGCTTCGCTGGGGGTGCCCGTACTCAGCCCATAGCCACGGTAGTCGTAGGCCAACACAGCAAACCCCCAATCGCGGTACTGGGTCAGGAGGGGTTCAATTACCCCCAAATCTTCGGCATTGCCGTGACTGTAGAGCAGCGTGAACGTAGCTGCGGGATTCGGTAAATACAGCACCGCGAGGCGATCGCCCCCCTCCATGGGGATAAGGCGCATCTGAGCCAACAAATCATAGGTGGGAGGCGGCGGCCGAAAGATCATAGCATCAGCACGGACGTAAACGTAGGCCGCCACAAGGACGTAGATCAGGACTGCTGAGCGCACCAGCCGCTGCCAACTAACCTCCCCCAGCAGGTAGTGCCGCAGCTGCCCCATTAGGCGTTTAGCTCTGGTGCCACCTTCGGCATGTCGGCCACTGAGGCGCTAGGGTGTTGGGCAAGGGTCGGTACGACCTCGCGCACTCGCGCAATCACCTGTACGGTGGTGGCATCGTAAATTTGCGTCAGCAGCTTGGGATATAGGCCAATACCAATAATCGGCACCAACAGGCAGGCAATAATAAAGACCTCCCGGGGTTCAGCATCGATCAGCGCCTCATGCTCCGTCAGTTCCTTGTTTTCTGGCCCAAAGAAAATTTCCCGCAACATCGAAAGAAGGTAAATGGGCGTGAGGATAACCCCCACCGCTGCTAAAAAGACCACAATAATCCGAAAGGGCAAGGAGTAGGCATCACTGGTGGCAAAGCCGATAAATACGAGTAGCTCCGCCACAAAGCCACTCATCCCTGGCAATGCCAAGGAGGCCAGCGAGCAGGCCGTAAACATAGCAAAGATCTTCTTCATTTTTTGGCCAACCCCCCCCATTTCCTCGAGGATCAGCGTATGGGTGCGATCGTAGGTTGCCCCAACTAAGAAAAAGAGGCTGGCGCCAATGAGACCGTGAGACACCATTTGCAGAACAGCACCGCTCATCCCCAAATTAGTAAACGAAGCAATGCCAATGAGCACAAACCCCATATGGGAAATTGACGAGTAGGCAATTTTGCGCTTGAGGTTGCGCTGGGCATAGGACGTCAGAGCAGCATAGATAATATTCACCACCCCCAAAATCACCAAGACTGGTGCAAAGGTGGCGTGGGCTGCCGGCAGCATATCCACATTCATACGAATAAGCGCATAGCCACCCATTTTCAAGAGAATACCGGCTAAGAGCATGTGCACCGGGGCGGTTGCCTCACCGTGGGCATCCGGTAGCCATGTGTGCAGTGGTACAATTGGCAGTTTTACCCCATAAGCTACCAAAAAGCCAGCATAGACCAGCAGTTGAAAGCCCATGGCATAGTCTTTCATCGCTAGGGTATGCATATCAAAGCTAATGGTGTCGCCGTAGAAGGCCATGGCCAAGCCCGCTACCAGAATAAACAGGGAGCTACCCGCGGTGTAGAGAATAAATTTTGTGGCGGCGTACTGCCGCTTATAGCCCCCCCAAATGGCCAGCAGCAGGTAAACCGGAATCAACTCCAGTTCCCATGCCAAAAAGAACACCAGCATATCCTGGACGGCAAAGACAGCAATTTGACCGCCGTACATCGCCAACATCAGGAAGTAGAAAAGACGCGGCTTGAGGGTAACAGGCCAGGCCGCTAAAATTGCCAGCGTGGTAATAAAGCCCGTCAGCAAAATTAAGGGCATTGAGAGACCATCCGCCCCCACAGACCAGCGCAACCCCAAGGTCGGAATCCAATCATAGCTTTCCCACAATTGCAGCCCAGGGGTATTTAGGTCGTAGAAGTTCGTGAAGGCATAAACAATGGCCGCAAAATCAATCAGGCCAATGACAAGGGCATACCAACGAATGGGTCGTCCTTTCCCTTCAGGGTCGGGAATCAGGGGAATCGCAAAGGAGGCCACAATCGGAAAAAGGATGATTGCAGTCAACCAAGGAAAGTTACTCATGGGGGTACTCGTTACTCCTCAAGGAATAGATAATGTCCATGATGGTCAATGGTGGGGTAAGAAGAAGCGCTTAAGTTTGCACCGAGAAGATCACGAAGCCCAGCACCGCCAATAAAACAATGAGGGCGTAGAATTGGGCACGACCATTCTGAAAGTACTTCAGCCCTTCACCGGTGACCATGGTGACAAAGCCGGTGAGGTTGACCACACCATCCACGACGTTGTAGTCCACTTCCAACACCTGCCGTGCTAAGCGGCGGCAGCCTTTGACAAATACTGCGTCGTACAGCTCATCAAAGTACCACTTGTGCAGGGAAAACTGGTAGAGGGGTTCGATCGCCTTGGCAATGCTTTGGGGGCTGGGCGTGCCCTTGAGGTACATCAAGGAGGCAACAGTAATGCCAATGAGGCCAATGCCAACGGAGCTACCCGCCAGCACTAAAAACTCCGTTAAATCAAAACTATGGGCTGCGATCGCCTCTCCAGGAGCATGAACAAACGCTTCAAAGAGGTTGTTAAAGGGGGTGCCCAGCAAACCAATGAGCATTGAGGGAATAGCCAACACGACCAAGGGAACCGTCATTGTCCAAGGCGATTCGTGGGGTGCGGCAGCATGGTGTTTGCCATGACCCTGATCATGATGTGCTTGGAGCTCGGCAGGGACGTTACGAAACGATCCCTCAAAGGTCATGAAATACATGCGAAACATATAAAAGGCCGTTAGACCCGCAGTCAGCCAAGTCAGTACCCACATCGCAGGGTTGGCATGGAACACCGCCCCAAGAATCTCATCCTTTGACCAGAACCCAGCAAAGGGAGGAACCCCGGAAATGGCTAAGCACCCAATTAAAAAGGTTAGCCCCGTAATGGGCATATATTTGCGCAAGCCTCCCATATAGCGCATATCCTGGGCAAGGTTAGGATCGTGACCCACAACGCCTTCCATGCCGTGAATGACAGAACCTGACCCCAAAAAGAGCATGGCCTTGAAGTAAGCGTGGGTCATCAGGTGAAATAATCCAGCACTGTACGCGCCCACGCCCATCCCCATCACCATGTACCCGAGCTGAGAAATGGTGGAGTAGGCAAGGCTTTTTTTAATGTCGTTTTGGGTAATGGCAATGGTGGCACCCATGAAGGCGGTAAATGCCCCTGTCCAGGCAATGATGTCCATGACGATAGGGAGTTGCTCAAAGACGGGGAACATGCGGGCAATGAGAAACACCCCTGCTGCCACCATTGTTGCCGCGTGGATCAGTGCCGAAATGGGGGTGGGACCTTCCATGGCATCGGGAAGCCAGACGTGCAGGGGAAATTGGGCGGATTTGGCCACCGGACCGAGAAACACAAGGATGGCCAGAATGGCGGCCAACTGCGAAGAGAGCAAGCCACTGTTCAGTAACTCGGTGAGGCGATCGCCCATTTCACCAAATTCGAAGGTACCGGTTGCCCAAAAGAGACCCACCATCCCCAGCAGCAGGCCAAAGTCGCCAACGCGATTGGTAACAAACGCTTTTTGAGCCGCTTCTGCCGCACTTTTGCGGTCGTACCAAAACCCCACCAGTAGGTACGAGCACATCCCCACCAGTTCCCAGAAAATATAGACCTGTACCAAGTTAGGGCTGACCACTAACCCCAGCATCGAGGAGCCAAACAGGCTGAGGTAGGCATAAAACCGTACATACCCCGGATCGTGTGCCATGTAGCCATCGGTGTAGAGCATCACCAGAAACGCAACGCTGGTAACCACCACGAGCATCATTGCTGCGAGCGGGTCAATGACATAGCCCATGACGATGTGCAGGCTGCCCGCTGCCGCCCATTCAATCATCTGGGTGTAGGGAGCGTGCCCGTGGCTTTGGCTCCACAAAATGGCGAGGGAATGGCCAAGGGCGATCGCCATGAGAGCCATGATGAAAATGGCGCTGGGTCGCCGCAGGTGGCTGGTGGTCTCAGAGAAGGAAATGAGGCCAAAACCAACAACTAAGGCACCCAACAAGGGTAAGACGGGAATGAGCCATGCGTATTGATACAGGGGTTCCATGTGTGCAACCTAACCTTGAGCTGATCTGCTCTATCTAGGGATATACTCTAGGTCTATGCGGACTTTAGTAGGTATTAATCGCTAGTCTAGGCAAAACCCTTTACATTCTGCCATATCCCCTCAAGAACACGGGTAGTGGTGCTGGTTACAGAAAATTACAAAACAGATTTTCTTTAGATTTTGTCACGCCTTGGGGGCACGATGAACACACAAGCGATCGGGAACGTGGGCTGCCGCTACTGCTGTCAATAGGTTCTATGGTTGATTTGAGGTAGCTTGAAGCGATGATGACTGTACACGTACGTTTGCGGTGGGGCGGAGTGCTCCGGCAGTGGAGGTTGATTGCCCTAGGGGCGATCGCCGTGGTATTTTTTCCCCGATGGGTTAGTGCTCAAACTGTACCCGATCCCCGTATGGTGCAGCGGGTAGAAAACGCCACCTTTGTCCTCGGACAGTTTAGCTTCAATAACAATCAACGCATTCCGCCACGGATTATCCAGCGGGCACAGGGGATTGCCATTGTTCCCAATGTTGTGCAAGCTGGGTTCCTCTTTGGTGGTCGCCGTGGGGCAGGCATTTTGCTAGTGCGCGACAACAATAACGATTGGAGTAAACCCGCCTTCATCACCATTACTGGCGGCAGTTTTGGCCTGCAAATAGGTGCCCAGTCCAGCGATGTCATTTTGGCCTTTATGGATAAATCCGTTGTCCTGCGCAGTTTAGCACAGTCCTTTCGGCTGGGGGGCAATGTCTCGGTGGCCGCCGGACCTGTAGGGGGCGATATTGTCAGTCCTACGGATCCTAGCCCTCAAGTCTATTCCTATGCCCGCAATGCTGGGTTGTTTGCCGGGGTTGCCATCGAAGGGGCAACCATTAGCTTTGACCGCAATGCCAACACCCGCTTCTATGGCCAGCGCAACCTGACACCAACTCAAATTTTCGAGAATGCTGTTGCGCTGCCGTCCCCGCCGGTACTCAACGGTCTGTACAATGCTCTAGCGCGTGCTGCCCGTTAAAAAACCTATCCTAGGTATAAGCAGAACCTGATCGCAGTGCCCCCATTAAACGAAAACGTGGGTGATATGATATGGGGGACTCAATCAATGCGCGGATAGTTATGGATCTGGTAACACTGGCGGCACAGTTGAATGCGGGTACCATTGTACCTGAGACAATTGTTATTGTTACTCTTCTCATCGTCCTTCTTGCCGATCTGATTCAGGGGCGCAGCGCCGATCGCTGGACTCCTTACTTGGCGATCGCCGGCTTGGCCGGAGCAGTGTTGGCCATGATTCCGCAATGGGGACAGCCAGAGACAGTGAGCTTCTTGGGCAGCTTCCGCTCCGATAACCTCAGTCTTGTCTTTCGCGGCTTGATTGCCCTCTCCGCGTTGGGCACAATTTTGATGTCCATTCGCTACGTGGAGCAAACCGGTAGCTCCTTGGGCGAATTTATGACGATTTTGTTAACGGCCACCGTTGGCGGCATGTTTGTTTCCGGTGCCGAAGAGTTAGTCTTTATCTTTATTGCCCTTGAAACCCTAAGTATTGCCTCCTACCTGTTAACTGGCTATACAAAGCGCGACAGCCGCTCTAACGAAGCTGCCTTGAAGTACTTACTGATTGGTGCGGCGAGTTCCGCTATCTTTCTATACGGGTCGTCCCTCCTTTACGGCCTCTCCGGTGGGCATACCCACTTAACCGAAATTGCCCACGCCTTATCCTCCCAATCCCTTGGCTTAGTGGTGGCCTTGGTGTTTGTGATTGCTGGCATTAGCTTCAAAATTTCCGCTGTGCCCTTTCACCAGTGGACGCCAGATGTCTATGAAGGAGCCCCGACCCCTGTTGTCGCCTTTCTCTCGGTCGGGTCAAAGGCAGCGGGGTTTGCCTTGGCCATCCGCTTTTTGACCTTGGCCTTTCCCAGTGTGACGGCGCAATGGCAATTAATCTTTACGGTACTGGCCATTCTCAGCATGATCTTAGGCAATATTGTTGCCCTTGCCCAAACCAGTATGAAGCGGATGCTGGCCTACTCCTCCATTGCCCAAGCGGGGTTTGTGATGATTGGCTTTGTGGTGGGCACCGAAGCAGGCTATGCCAGTATGCTGTTTTATTTGCTGGTCTATCTGTTCATGAATTTGGGCGCCTTTACCTGTGTGATCCTGTTCTCACTGCGTACGGGCACCGATCAAATTAGTGAGTATGCGGGGCTGTACCAAAAAGATCCACTGCTGACCCTTGGTTTGAGCCTCTGTCTGCTGTCCTTGGGCGGCATTCCTCCCCTAGCGGGGTTCTTTGGCAAAATTTATCTGTTCTGGGCCGGCTGGCAGGCGGGAGCCTACGGTCTGGTAATTTTGGGGCTATTGACCAGTGTGGTCTCGATCTACTACTACATCCGTGTTGTCAAAATGATGGTGGTCAAGGAACCCAAGGAAATGTCCGTGGCGGTTCAGCGCTATCCAGAGGTCTCGTGGTCTGCTTTTGGGATGCGTCCTTTGCAGGTGGGGCTGGTGACGATGGTGGTGGCTACCTCTTTGGCTGGGATTCTGGCCAACCCAATCTTTAACTTGGTGAATACCGCGATCCTTGATGTGCCGAGTGTGGCAGCTCAGCCCCTCAGTGTTGAGGTGGCCTATCAGCCGCTCCAATCCCCCTAAGCTTAACGATGATTTAACAAATGTCGCAAGAAGTCCCCGATTCTACCGCAGGTGAATCGTGTGATGAATGGCGACCCATAAATCAACGTGCGTAGCACATCCTCTTTGCTATCTGGTAGGATATTATCAGTAACATCCAAAGACGCTAAATGTTGCAAGCGTACAAGTTCAGAGCCTATCCAACCCACGAGCAGAAATTAGCCCTAGCCAAGAGCTTTGGCTGCTGCCGCTGGTACTGGAATTACTCGCTCAACTTGTGCCAAGAAACCTACAAATCAACTGGGAAAGGGTTGTCCCGCTCAGCTATTCAGGGAGTACTCCCTGACCTAAAGAGGGAGCACCCGTGGCTGAAGGAGGCTTACTCTCAATGCTTGCAAGTCGTGGCTCTGAATTTGTCTACGGCTTACAAGAACTTTTTTGAAGGGAGAGCGAAGCTGCCGAGGTTCAAGTCCAAAAAATGTCGTCAATCGATTACTTATCCTCAAAACGTCAAAGTAGAAGGAGATTACGTTAAACTCCCTGGAAACGTTGGGACATTGTACTGCTGTCAACATCGAGAGTTTGAGGGGAAAATCAAATCGGCTACGGTTTCGCTCAATCCAGATGGGAGGTACTATGTGTCCATCCTCGTTGAGGATGGAGATCGGA